>CAZJUS010000001.1:0-21106 GCA_964549355.1 Candidatus Undinarchaeota archaeon
CAAAAATCATCCTTGACAGGTCTTCGGGCTTCCCGAGGCTTGATATCCCTGAGGGAGAGCTGCAGGATATGTGTGAAACACTGAAGACGAAGTTTGAAGCGTACCAGAGCTCCGCTTGAAACCCTATATTTTTAACTGTCCAGTCCTCCGCCTTGGGTGACCAAAAATGCCGCTTGAAGAAAAAATCAAAAAAGTCATAGAGGCCAGCCTTGGCCAACTGGGAGAGCACGGTTCGAGGGAGGACCAGCTCTGGTATGATATATTTCGTGATGAACCTATCACAGGCGATGACCTGGCCCGGCTGACTACTGCTCTCAAGAAGGAAGGAGTATTTGCCAAGACCCTCAATGCGGGCGTGGTCCTTGACAAGAAAACCGGCAAGGAAATCCAGCGCGTCTGGCTGGTTGCATTTGCTTCTGAGAACAAGCTGGTGGCCTGGGAAAAAGAGTATGAAAAGAAACTCAAGAACGACCACCGCTTCATCGGCGAGCAGCTGGATTGGTTCCATGTCCAGGAGGACCTGGTCGCGCCGGGCATGGCCCTCTTCCATCCCAAGGGCATGAGAATCAGGCGCAAGCTGATTGACCTCATAAGAGAAGTGAACGATTCACTTTCGGCGGAAGAAGTGTGGACGCCCCACGTGGCGAAGGCGGAGCTGTGGAAGATGTCCGGCCACTATGACCATTACAAGTCCAAGATGTTTCTGTGGGAGCAGGACGGCCAGGAGTATGGACTGAAAGCCATGAACTGCCCCCTCCACATCCAGATTTACAGGTTCAAGCCCAGGAGCTACCGCGAGCTTCCAATCCGGTACGCCGAGTTCGGCACCAACTACAGGAAGGAGCAGTCGGGCGAGCTCCACGGCCTCTCAAGAGTCTGGTGCTTCACTATGGACGACCACCACTTCATAGTCGCGCCGGATCAGATAGAGGGCGAAGTCATCAGGATTATGAAAGCCTGCTTCGGCGTCTATGAAAAATTCGGCTTCAAGCCGGAAGTGAAGCTGGCTACCATGCCCGATGATGCCATGGGCGACCCCGGGCTCTGGAAGAAGGCGGAGGAGGCCCTGGCGAACGCCCTGAAACAGGCCGGGATAAAATACGGGCTGAAGCCCAAGGACGGGGCTTTTTACGGCCCGAAAATTGACATATACGTCAAGGATTCAATGGGCAGGAAGTGGCAGCTCACCACCATCCAGGTTGACTTCTTCATGCCTGAGAATTTTTCAATGAAGTATGTGGACAGCAGGAACCGGATGCAACGGCCTGTGATGATACACTTCGCCATCCTCGGGTCGCTCGAAAGGTTCATGTCTGTGATAATAGAGCACCTCGGCGGGAAGCTGCCCTTCTGGCTGGCGCCAGTCCAGGTAAAAGTCCTGCCGATCACCGACTCGCAGAAGCCATATGCGGAGAAAATCGCAGGTGAATTGAAGAAGGCCGGGATATACGCGGAAGTTGACATGGACGGCACCCTGAACAGGAGAGTCCGGAGGGCTGAACAGGAGAAAGTCCCTGCCATTGTTGTAGTCGGCGATAAGGAAGTCCAAGCCGGCGAGGTCAATGTGAGGGGCAGGGGCAATATGAAGCTGGAGGACTTTATAGAGCGCGCAAAGCACGCCAATACCCAGCGGAAAGATTTGTGATTCCGACACTCACTGCTAAATATGACCTGGTGCGGATTTATTGTGGTCGAGCTCAGGCATATCGACGGCAACACTGAAAAGACCCCGGAGGAATTTTTGGAGTACGCCCGCCAGAAGATTGAAGCCCCCGGCCGTTACCTGGTCTACAGGAATTTTGCAGGCAGCCGGCTGATCCCCGCCAGACCCATCGCCGACGAGGTGACTGATTATTTCATAAGGCGGAAGGCCCTCAAAGGCGCTTCGGAGGAGGACACCTATATCATCCTGATGGAGCAGATGGTTGGCCCTGCCAAGCGCATAGGAACCCTGTTCAGATTCTTTCCAATATTCCTGGAAGAGGTCCGCTATAATCCGCCCGCGGAATTTGCGACCACCAAGGAGATTGCAGACATGGGCATCGACCGCCCGACTGTGGACCAAAAACTGTCAAACAAACTCAAGGCCGTGATTGGGAATCGAAGGGAGATTTATTTGATGGTCTCCGGAGATTCATCATATACCTTCCCTGAAAAACCATGGCAGTCCCTCGGCCAAGCTTTGGAAGAAATGCAGGGCGCCTGCTGGGCATTCATCGAGGCCTATGATTCTCCAGGCTATGAATGAATCACCACCGCAAGCTTCATAAGCCCCCTCCTTTTTGCCTGAATGGACTATGAGGGGTTTTATGTTTTTGGCAACCTGGACCCTCTGGTCTGGAAGCGGGTGGTGGATGCGATACTGCAGACCATGCGCCCCGGGGAGGCCAGATTCGGATGCATCTACAGCGTGGATTTCGACGGCGACGGCATGTTCGGCGATGTGTACACTGTCCGGAGAATTGATGGCGCCGGCACTTTCGCCAGTCTGATGGACGGGGGCCTCAACCGCCACCTGGTAATTTTTGAAGAAGAAGACTCGTCTGGAATTCCCTTTTGCTCCTTTGAACCCTCCACTTCGGAGATGGCCGCCGGCTACATTGTAGCCAGCGAAGAGGACGCAAGGGATGAAAACGACATAGTCGCTCCCGGAGTCTTCGGCAGGCCGCCCCAGGGAGCCTATGCCCTGGCGCATGGAAAAGTGTATGACCTCCTCAGGCCCGCCTATATCGGCGAGAGGATAGCGGATGCCGTTGCAGACGTCGAAACTTATATCGGCATTTTTGAGCATCCGGGGGCGTCGGCCACGGGCGCCGCTGATGCCCCATAGTTAGTGTTTTAAACGGATTATGATAATCTTCGATGCCCGAAAAAGCGACCCGGCAATATGAAATTTTAGCCACCAACTTCGACAGTGAAGAGCTTAGCCAGGAAATCCCCTTTTTCATTAAGAAGGAGAACAAAAACAACAAATACGCGGTTGTTTTTTTCAAGAAGAAGGTGTCGAAAGAAGACAGCAATCAGGACTCTTCAGGGTATTTCATGTCCGAAGAGAAATATAATAATATCCTGAAAGGGCATGTGAGAGCTTTAGAGGAGGCGGAAAGCGAAGCAGCAAGGAGTGTTGCGTATGGGAATATCCTTTCAAATGCAATCGTAGAAAAGTTACTCAAGGCAAAAGGTTTGATACTTCCGGACGCCCCAAGCAAGTGCAAGATGTTCAACAGCTACGGCATTGAACCTGTTCCGAAACGGACAACTGATTATAGGATTCTGCAGCAGCTCTCGGAATTTTTGGAATCGGAGATAGGGGAGGGCCCTTTTTTGGTTCAATTTTCACCTCCTGATGAAGCGGATGCCAAAGCGTTTGAAAGGATGGTTGGTGAAATCTTTGGAGGGGTGCCCAAAGGGGTCGGGTCATTTTTGGATGAAGTGATGGCTTACACTGCTCCTGTTGTATTCGGTTACAGCATCACGACCGGCAGAAACTTTTCCGGAAAACTGCCCGGTGCATCATTGTCTTCTCACGGAAGGGAGGGACCCCCAGAGACCAGCTATTTAATTATCGAACAGGACATATACCGATTGTATGAAGGTGGTGCTGCCGAAGAAATATTCCGCGACATGCAGCCTCTTTCCGGATACGGATGGGCCGTCGTCAGCAACAAGGATAAATAATCATCCTCCAAAAACTTCTATGTTCCTCTTGTCTCTTGAAGGCCCTGACTTCTCCGGCAAGTCGACTTTGGCTACAGCTATAATTATGAAACTGCGCGGACTGGGCAAAACTGTGGAAAGGACCCAGGTCCCGTCCAATCTGATTACAGGGCTTTTTACCGACATACTCCGGAACTCCCGGGACAATGTAGACCCGCGGGTTTTTGCCCTCACCTATGCTGCGGACCACCTCCATCATTATCTGACTTTCATTCGAAACCAAAAGGCAGATTTCGTCTTGATTGAGCGTTCACTCCTCAGCACATTTTTTTATCAAGGAGTTATCGGCGGACTCGATGTGAATTGGATTCGGGAAATCAACAAGTTCACAAAAACGCGCCCCGATTTAACCGTGATTGTCAAGACCCCTCTTGAGGAACTGATAAAAAGAAAAAATATCCGAATCGGAATTCAGGACCAGTTTGAAAAATTAGAATTCCTGAAAAAATCCGTCGAATTTTACTATAATCTTCCGAATGAATTGGTGGATGAGTTCAATGTCAGGTACATTGAATATATGCCTGTGGATGAAACTGTTGAAGCGGTGCTAAAAATTGTGAATGAAATAAACAAAACTTAGTTACTCTTCTTCTTTGCTTTCACTCTTCTTTTCATCCATTTCTACGACAATGGGTTCTTTGTTTTTTAAGAAGTTCAGGAAAGGGGTCTTTTCGTTTGAAATGGCTTTGATATCTTCTTCAACCCTTTCGTCCGCTTCTTCAGGAGGCGCTTTCCATTTCATGACCATCCAATACACCAAAAACAACGAAAATGCGATCAGGCCTGCCCAAAGAAACATCCTCCAGAAGTCCCAAGGAACCAAGGGGCGGGTTATAATAAAAATGCTGATGACCTTCGGCTTGTAGCTGTAGCCGTATGCCAGAATCATCAAGCCTTTTGACTGGACAGCTTTTCCCTGCGTCTGATTCACCCGGACATTCATCGAGCCCAGATAATCACAGTCGCTGTAATTGTAGATTTTCAGCTTGGCCCTGCCTGAACCTTCACTTTCGGAGAAAACAACTGTCATATTTTCCAAATTTACTGCGTCTCCCACCCGGAGTGAATATTTTCCTGAGCCTATGTAAAACGAACCGTTGTACCCGTCCGGATAACACGGCAAATCAGGATACTGCACTCTGTATCCCGATACATTCACAAGTCTGAAATCTTCCAGGCTGGTGGACACCATCATCCTCGCTTTGTTGTTGTAAATTTCCGAGAGCCAGACATAGTATTCACACTTGCTCGAGTACCCACATGCCCTGAAAGGTTTAACTTCGTCAATCCTTATTGTGCTGATGCTTCCTGCTGATGTGCGCAGTTGGACATATTTTGACCGGATATTCACAATTCCAACATAATACCTGTTGCCTATTATGAAGCTGTCCCCGCTGTCCACCCATAAAGGGAGCCGATTCTCATAATAAGTTGTTGCTGTTGCCGGGACGGTGGCCAGAAAGAGAATCAACAGCGCCAGGTATTTTTTCACAGACTGCACTCCCATGCAGTCATTTAAGTTTTTGCAGATAGTTTATTTCTGCGGAGCTGATTTCGAAAGGGAGCTTTCCTTTCCCAAGGGCGACTGCAGCTTTGATTACCTGCAGGTATTCATGGGCCCTCTTGGTTGAAGTGTGCGTGTTGTGTGCAATTTTTTTCAGCAGGCCGTTCAGGACTGCCAGCTGCGACCTGTTGTAGGCCCTGGTCTGGAGGTATTTCGACGGCCTGTATCCGACGAATCCATAGTTTCTTTTGGTTTTTGACAAGGCAACCCCTATGGTCGCCAAATCAATGGTGTGCTTCAGCAAAGGCCAGTCCTGCCTGCGCTGGATTCTCCCCATGAAGACGTCCGCCATGCTCAGCCTGTCGAACCCGCGGGCCAGGTCTTCCCCTTCGTACTCCCGCATCATATTTTCATCGAGCCAGTAGAGCAGCTCCTGGAAATTGGATATATTGACCCCGTCCAGAGACCGCCTGGCCTGCTCCGCATTCCCTGCTTTGAAAATTTCCCGGAGCGCTTCGAAAATGCTTTTTTCCCTGTCGCGGTGGCCGAGAGTCTCCAGCTCTTTGAGCCCCGCTCCGGGGGTGGCCGACAGGGCCTCCAGGTCCAGCAGAGCGCTTCGGAAATCTTTCTGCTGGGCAATCTGGAGCAGGGCATCCCTTTTTACATCAAAGCCTTCCCTCTCGGCAACCCTTTCCAGGAAACCTGCCAGCACATCGGTCCTCGGTCTTTTGAACTGGACCTCCTTCACCTGCTGTTTGAGCTCCCTGATATTGCCCGCCCAGTTGTTGTTGCAGGTCAAATACACCGGATATTTGCTGGTCCGAATCAAATCCTGCACCGCCCCCACCGCCCCCGAATCGCTCCTGCCGGCGAGCCCGTCAACCTCATCAACCACTATCAGCTTGCCCATCCCGAAAAGGCTTCCCTGGGTCGCAGCGTTTATCATCTTGCTCCGGACGTCCTCCTCCTTGCGGAAGTCGCTGGCGTTCATCTCCACCAGCTCCCATCCCTTCTCATCGGCTATTGCATGCGCCAGGGCAGTCTTTCCGGTCCCCGGCGGGCCGTATGCAAGCAGGCCTTTGCCCTTTGGATTGTCCAGCCATTCAAGGACAGCTTTGACTGCGGATTTCTGCCCCACAATATCTTCAATTTTTTTCGGCAGGTACTTGTCAATCAGACGCACCTAAGACCTTAAATCAGTCGTTAATATTCTTATCCGCCTCTGCAGCCGGCCCGGTTATTACACCCCGGAGTTGTAATTATTCCTTAAAACTGTCCAAAAGCAATCGCTTTGTGAAGTTTGTCCCCGTGGAATGGAGCGTGGAGGGATGGAAGAGGGCTGCGGAGCTGGTCTTCAGGGAAAAACCCGCGTACATCTACCTGCAGGCCCCTGACAAATTCCAGGACCTCATCAACCGCTTCATCCGGGGGCTCATTCCCTGGGAGCGGTTCCTGGACCAGATTGCCAAAAGGACGGGGACCCCCAGTCCGGAGATAGACCCAAAGACTGCGTGGGTGCATGTAGTCAAGATGGCCCGCAACACTACAACACCCCTTATTGCAGTCGAGCCAGACCTCGACAAGGTGCTGAAGAGCGTAGAAAAGAAGCTCACAGTAAAGGACAAGAAGAAGACGCTCCACGAAGCCCGCCTATGGTATCTCGGCCGGGAAGGCTTCCTCAAAAGGCTCATCAGCTTTTTTGATTTCCCGGTCAGGCTCCTGAGGCTTCCCCCCGAACTCCGCACCATGTGGATTGGCTTCTGGATGAATGTGTACGGGGTCATAGTCAATGTCATCCCCGGCGACCAGAGGGATTTTGTGGCTGCGGTTGCCCTTGCCGACACCGAGATTGCGCGCATCATTGCACAAAGGCTGTCCAAGCTTGAGGACGGCCACGCCTTCATCGACCGCTGGTATTGTGACAGGACCCGCGACGCATTCCTGGAGCATGAGCGGTAAACTTTTAATCCCCTGCTTATCCAACTGCCCATGAAAGGCGTTGTCGTCAATTACCGCAGGGGCAGGCACACCCAGAACCCGCACCAGATGGTGCTCAGGTTTGAGGGGGTCGGCAGCAGGGAGGAGGCCGAGAAGCTCAAAGGCAGGAAGGCAGTCTGGGTCAGCCCTGCAGGCAAGAAAATAGAAGGCAGAATTCTCGGAAGCCACGGCAACAAAGGGGCGGTCAGGGCCAGGTTCGAGACCGGCCTGCCGGGGCAGGCAATAGGCACGCCGATTGAACTGATATAATATTTTACTTCAGCACGTCCTCGTCCTTGATTCTGATTACAATCCCCGACTCGGAGACCTGCGCCTTGGCCATCTCCCCCTTCTTCCTGCCGTCGAATATCACCACCGGGCATCCGCATCGGGCGCTCAGCCTACCGCATTCCATTATTTTGTCCCGGGCAATCCCCCCGAGCTGGGCATAGGTGGTCTTGAAGTTGGAGTCCTTGACGGTCTCAATTTTGTTCTCCACCAGGTCTTCCGGCACATCGGTGGCCATCAGGATTTTGCGGGGCTTCATTTTCTCAGAGAGGGCCACCATGACCTCCTCGGCGGAGAAGAAAGTATAGCCGTCTTTGGAGTCAACGACAAGGTCGCCGTGTATAATGGGGATGAACCTGCCGACCGCCTCCCGGATGGGCCCAATCAGGGCCTCCTTGATTTTTCCGCCGTGGGCGAACAGAAAGCTCGAAGGCGAAAATACGACGGCGGGCAGATTCCTGGACGAAAAAGCAGAAACCACATACATTGAAAGCTTCAGGGTGACTTCCCTGGCCTTGACGTAGCCTTCCGGAGTCCCGCCGTATTCGTTGGCCACATGCCTGCCGAAGTTGTCGGCGCCGTGGGCCACGACCAGCTCCTCCTTCAGCGCCCCAATCTCGGCCACCAGCCTGTTCAGGTTCTTCCAGTCAATTGAAAACGGGGCGTCGGTGATCATACTGCCGTCGAGTTTTATGAACATCATTTGCTCAACTCCATGAATCTCATGGAATCTTCATATAGAAATATGTTGTTGAAGAGCACGTAATCCTTTTTTTTCACCATCCCTTTGAGCCTCTCCAGGTCGGCATCCTTGAACCTGTAGCGGTACATGGTCGCCCCTATGCCGTTCAGATGGTAGTAGTTGGTCTTCTGCTTGATCGGCTTCTCTTCAAACGGGTTGACTATGTGGATTATGTCCAGTTCGGAGAATACTTTTTCAATAGTCTCCCTTTTCCATTCGGGCGCTTCAAGGCCGATTTTGAATTTCCTGCCGACGGAGCCCATGAAATCCTCGATTTTTTTTATGTTGACGGCCTTGTCCGTGAAGTTCCGCGGGATCCTTGCGACCATGATTTTGGCGTCCAGGGCCTCCCCGATGCTTTTGATTTTCTCCCATGTGCCCAGGTCTGTGAAGTGGCTGACATGCGTTATCAGCTTGGGCAGTTTGACTGCGAACTCGAACTTGGGGTTTACCTCATCCACCTCCTTCCTCCAGGCCCGCCCGGTGCTGGTCTTTGGAAGCTGGGCGAAAGTGCTTGTCACTTCAACGAGAGGGAAAAGCCTGGCGTAGGCTGTCAGCCTGCTTTCACCCGGATTCACAAACTTCTTGGGCAGGTAACTCCAACCGCAACAGCCGATCGCCACACAATTATTAGGAGGCAGGGGTTAAAAAGATGCGGGGTGCGTCCGCCTCCATACTGCCTTAAATAAAGCCGGTGCCATGCTTTCCGTGATTGCAGGCTTCGACCCCGGCGAAACTTCGGCCCTCGCAGTCGTGGACATTGACGGCAGACTTATTTTCCTTAAGACCTTCCGGGGCGGTTTCAGGAAAGCAGTGGAGCTCCTCCGGGGCGCCCCCAAGCCCGCCATCGTAGCTTCTGACAAGACCCATCAAAGCAATGTGGCCAAGCTCGCAGCATCCTTCAATGCCAAGGCCTTCTTCCCCAAAAAGCATCTGACTGTTGCTGAGAAGGCCAAACTGGTCCGGGGCTTTGACACTGCCAACGACCACGAGCGGGACGCCCTTGCAGCGGCCCTCAACGCCCGCAAGACCTATCAGCGCCTCATCCGCAGTATGAAGCGCATAGAGCGCGACATCTTCCTTGAAGTGCTCCGCGGCAGGGAGGCCAACCCCAAAGATGCCTTGAAAAGGAAGACTGCTGTCCTGCGGGGCCCGCCCCGCGGAGCAAAAACCCTGTCCAGGAGCCGGATGGCCGAACTGGAGAGCCTCCAAAGACAGGTGGCGTCCCTCCAGCGCCGGCTCAAAGCCAAACAGCTCCAGCTGGATGCCCTGAGGGAGCAGGCCCGGACCGCTTCAGGCAGGTCCAAAACAGTCCAAAAGCCTCGCAGGGTCCTGTCCGGCGTGGCCAAGGCGGAAAGGGAGGCCCGGCTCCGCGTGGAGGCCCGGCTGAAGGAGTCCCACAGCAGGCTCCTGAAGATTGAAGCTGAACTGCAGGCCCTCAAGAGGGTTGCAAAAACCCGGCCTGAAAAGGTCAAGGATATTAGGGAGCGCATCATAGCAATGATTAAGGCTTACAAGGAGAGGTTCAGATGAGGGTCAAAAAATTCATGGGCATGAAACTGGACAAGAAGATGTCGGACAGGGCGACTTTCACAGCCCGCCTGCTGGTGCTCAGCCTCGTCTTCTTTTCAGTCTGGCTGATGAGCCCGACTTTTCCGAATCTGAAGTTCGCCACTGCCAAGCTTATTGCACTGACCACAGGCTCCGAGATGGTGGTGGGAATGGATGGAGCCTACTTTGTGACCCACGGCAGTTCTGCACCCGTCCTGATAGTGACTGACTGCGTCGGCTGGAAGGAGCTCTTTGTCCTGGCTTCGCTTTTCCTGGCCTGGCCGAAAAGGAAGAGCTGGAGGCGCCTCCTCTGTTCGGTTGGAATTATTCTGGTCTACAATATGGCCCGCCTTGACTTCCTGGTGCTCTCGGGCAGCTCCTTTGACTACTTCCACCCCGGCTTCCAGCTGGTCTCGATGGCAGTGGTCCTGGGGCTCTGGCTCTGGAGCGTCGGGAAGCTCGGCGGGAAGCTGAAGGCCAGGTCCGCATCCAAACCCCGCAGGAAGAAAGCGAAGCCTGCCGGGAAGAAAGCCAAAAAAAGGAAGAAGTAAATATTTTAACTGCCAAACTTCCAAGCCTCAAAGGGAGCTGGCGGATATGGCTGTCCTGTAGCCCCTGGCCGCAGGTCCGGGGCGAAGGGAGGAAGGTCCCCCCACCCAAGCCTGCTGAAGGCGGGCTGATGCAGACGGCTTCGAGAGGGGCCGGAGGCGGTGCAGAAACGAACCAAGGCCGTGGAGCAATGACCGGAGGGTAGCCGGGAAGCGGTGGCGGATGAAACGAGCGTCTCCCTGCCGGGTGCAACCCCGCAACTGGGGGCTTAGATGAATGCCATGGGAATTTGCTTTCAGCAAACTCCAACAGAAGGGGGCCTACCGCCAGGACCCTGTTTTTTGAAAATCCACAGCTGTCCAGGCCGTCTGTCAGTCGGATTCTCCGGGCTCTTTGTAATTTTCAATTGAAAAATTCGCAGGGAATATGCCCAAATTTTTGCCCGCAAGGTCCTTGCACTTTAGGATGAAATGGGGCAGCTCATTGGGCTTTTTCGAATATTCCAATATTTCGATGCCGAGCGCGCCCATGTATTCTTTGATTTCGCCGGCCAGTTCTTCAGGCTCCAGATTTTTCAGGTATTTTTCGGCTTCACAGTAGAATTCCTTGTTGAATTCCCCCTTCCACTCCAGTTTTTCCGCATACATCTTTTCAAAAAGCGTCGACGCTTCTGCCATACAATTATCAACCTTCGGCCTTAAATATTTTCATCTCAGCTGTCTGCCGAGGGCCTTGTCCATCTTCAGCAGGAAGCTCTTGAGTCCGCCCTCCTCAACAAAGGCGCCTGCTGCGATATCATGCCCCCCGCCCTCCTCGCCTTTGCCTGTGGCCTCCCGCATGGCCTTGCCCAGGTTCACGCCCATCTCGACCAGGTCCAAAGTAGCCCTGCCTGAAACCTTGTAGCCCCCTTCAGTGGGCACTATGGCAATGATGGGCTTCAGCGGGCTCACCACCCTGCTTGAGATGGCAATCCCAGCCACAATCCCGATTATGGTGGGCTTTATGGAGTCGCTTTCAAAGAGCTGGAAGTTGCGGAACTGGACGACCCCCTCCTCCTCAAGCTCCTCCATCCCGCGCGCCAGCAGCATCCTGTGTATCCTCAGCAGCTTTTTGGCCTCCTCATAGACATCCTCCCCCAGCATAATTTTTATCCCGATGTCCGGCCTGTCGTGCCTCCCGCAGGCATTCAGCAGGGTCGAGAATTCACTGCAGTCCCTCATTTCAGTTGTCTTCGGCCTTTTCGGAAGCACATAGTATTCGCCGAGCATGCGGTGGACTTTCACGCCGTGCTTCGCCCCGTACTTTATCAGCTCGCTGTGGAACCTCTCCTTCTCCTTTTTGGAAAGCATGTGGTAGGTGTCGTTGGGCTCAAGCTTGATTTTCTTGAGGAAGTCATAGCACGCGCCCATGTTTCCGCTCAGGCCCGGCAGGAAGGGCTCCGACATATACTTCATGAAAACCGAAAGCGGGCGGGTTTCCCTCCCGAAATACTTCAGGCCTTTCCTGGCCTCCACCCACTTGGTGTTGACCGGGATGCGGGCCAGCCCCGAAATCGGCCTGCGGGTCATCTGGTCGCCCACCATGCCCACCACTGCAGCTTCAGCCATCCTGTTGTCCCCAATCAGTTCGCGCGAGACCAGATAGCTCAGCATTGATGCGCTTATGGCCTGCGGGCCCCCTTCCAATCCGAGATAATGGGTGTTCAGCTGGTGCTTGGCGGGCTTGACCGGCTGATGATGGTCTATGATTACATGGCCTTCGGTCTTTTCAATCTGCCCGGAGCCCAGGTCCACAAAAATCAAATCCCTGTCCCAGGGTATGCTGTCATAGACAGTTGGGTCCAGCTGCTTGACCGGCATGACTTCAAAATGCTTGCCCAGTTTTTTGAGGGCATTGGCCATCACGGCCCCGCTTGAAATACCGTCAGCATCAATATGACACACCACCACCGGATCTTCCAGTTGCTTGATCCGGAGGGCGACAGATTTCAGTGGTTTTCTTATTGATTTTATGGAAATGTCCTGTGCCACTTACTTACCACCATGTCTTCTTCATTGATCTTTTTTCCCTTGGGTCCTCCCCCAAAACTGCCGAAAAGGACATATAAAAATAAAGCCAGTATGATGCCGGTGAGGGGGATGTTGCCCGACAAAGGAACTGAGAACAGGGCTGAAAAATAGAAAGTCTCCGCCAGGAATGTAGCCAAACTCGGTGCGGACCCTCCGGCTTCAAAGGACTTCAGCTTGATGTCTTCCCCTTTCTTGACCAGCTGTTCGTATATGTAGCCCAGGACCCATCCGCTGAGTATCAAGCCTGCAATTATCAGTACATCGGTCATCTTTCCACTCCCGCTTTACCTAGAACAACAGCCGGCCGGCTTTTAAGCGTTGAGGCATCGGGGTTTGGCAAGGTTTTTAAGTGCTTCAAGCTCTCATCCCTGTGATTTACAAGAAATTTGGTGCATGGTACACCAAACACTTCAAGAAGCTGTTTGCAATCCCCATTATTGCTTTTCTGGCGGCCTCCGCAATCTTCGTCGGCAATTTTATTGAGCGGGGCGAGGTCTTCAGGAAGAATATTGATTTGAGCGGGGGGACTGTGGTCACCCTGTACCTTTCGGAAGTCCCGCAGGGCATGAAGGACGTATTTGAGTCGCACGAAATTTCAGTGAGGGAGATTCATTCAGTGACTACGGGGGAGCTGGTGGCCACCATCCTTGAGGCCGGCCCTGAGATACAGGAGGAGGATATAACGTCCCTCATCAACCAGACGCTCCCCGGCGCGGATTATGACATACGGAATGTCGGCCCTTCAATGGGGGACAGTTTTATGGAAAGCGCCAAGAAGGCGGTCATAATCAGTTTCATTTTGATGGGCATAATACTGGCCGCTATTTTCCGCCAGCCCATAGTGGCGTTCACAGTAATCCTTTCGGGCTTCCTCAATGTCTATGAAGCTTCGGCGCTCATGACAGTCTTCGGCATAAAGCTGTCCCCGCATACCATCGGGGCGCTCCTGATGCTCATGGGCTGGAGTGTGGACAGCGAGGTCTTGTTCGATTCGAAGATTTTCAAGGAGCAGGGGGGGACTTCAATCGGGAAAGCCCTTGAAGCCATGAAGACTGCCATGACCATGAGCGCTGCGGTCTTTGCAATTTTGATTGCGCTCTACTTTGTGTCGTCATCAAAGATGGTGAAGGAGATTGCACTGGTGCTCTTCTTCGGCGCAACCTTTGATGTGATAAACACATGGTTCCAGAGCCTCTCCACTGTGCTGTGGTTTGTGGAGTCGAAGGAAAAAAAGGAGGCCGAGAGGATATGAACCTGAAACTGCAAAGGATGCTCATGAAGCCCCGCATGATACTCCTGGGCCTGATTTTTTTGTGGGCTGTCTTCCAGCTTCACCCCTGGAGCGGGCTGGGGGTGGAATGGGGTTTTGACATCCAGGGCGGCTCGCGCATAATCCTCCGCCCCACCAACCAGACCATCAACCTCGAAGACATAACCACTGTAATCCAGAACAGGCTCAATATCTACGGCCTGAAGGATATCCGCGTCCGCGGGGCCAGCGACCTGAACAACAAGTATGTGGTGGTCGAGGCGGCGGGCCTCAGCGAGGAGGATATAGACGCCCTGCTGGGAAGCGAGGGCAGGTTTGAGGGCAAGATAGGCAACATCACCATCTTCACCAACAAGGACATCCGCGTCGACAAGACCCGGCAGAGGTTTTATTTCGACCGCGCCTCGGGCATCTACAGGTACAACATACCCATCATACTCAGCCAGGAGGCGGCCAAGGCATTCGCCGAGGCCACCAAAGATTTGGTCCCCCTCGGGTACAATGTCAACAGCTCTTACCTTGACAAGAAGCTCAGCCTTTATATCGACGGCATCTCCCTTGAGAATCTAAGCATTGCTGCGGACATGAGGGGCAGGGAAATTCCAAGCGCCGAGGTGAGCGGAGGGGCGCCGACTTATGGGGAGGCCAAGACCCGCAGGGACAGGATGGTCGCCATCCTCATGACGGGCTCGGTCCCCACCAAGCTGGAGATGGTGAGTGTGCAGGATGTCTCGCCCATCCTGGGAGGCGAATTCCTCCGGAGCACTGCTTTGGCGGCCCTTGCCGCTGCGGGCCTGCTCGGCGCCGTCCTTTATTTCAGATACCGCAACCTGCAGGTGGTGGGGGCGATTCTGGCAACTGCCATCCTGGAGATTCTAATAACCATGTCAGTGGCCGGCTTCATCAACTGGCAGCTGGACCTCAGTGCAATCGCAGGGCTCATAATCACCCTCGGCACAGGAGTGAACCAGCAGATTATAATGACTGATGAAGTGATTCACGAATACAGCAGGCAGAAAGTCGGCACTGCCATGTTCGTCATCCTGGCGTCCTTCGGCACCATGGTGGCTGTCATGTTCCCCCTGATGTTCATCGGTGTCGGCAGTGTGCGGGGCTTTGCGGTCACCACAATCATCGGCGTGACTATTGGATATTTCTTTACCCGCCCGGCTTATCTGGGCATCCTGGAGGAAATAGTTTAAGTTTTAAACTACGGCGCCATAGTTATTAAATGCAGATTATTGTACCTGTTGGATATCGGGAGGATTTTCCCGTTCTCAAAAAACCCCAGACTTTTCTGAAGCTGGCTTCGCGCGAGCTGTTTTCCAGCCTGCTGGAAAAAATGAAAAACCATGAAGTCATTGTGGTCACTCCCTTCCCCAAGCTTTTCAAGGACTATGAAGTCCAGGTCGTGAGGGATGAAGGGAGCGGGAGCGCGTCTTCCCTCAAGGCAGTTGAAAAAATTGTTGAAGGTTCATTCGTAGTCCATTATTCCGACATATTCACTCCTTTCCGCGTGGAGCCGCTCATCAAATTCCACCAGGAAAAAGGGGCCACCATTTCAATCGGCCTCACACAGTCGCCGACTCCATGGTACCATGGGGTGGTGAGCACCGACCCCGACGGCAGGGTGGTCCGCTACCTCTACAAGCCCCGTCCGGACCTGATTTTCTCCAACAGGGTTTCATCCGGCATTTTTGTCATGGAGCCGGAAGTTTTTGACAAAATTCCGTACAAGATGCGCATGAACGAGCTGATTTCCTATTTTGTCCATATGAAGGCTCCGGTGTACGGCTATGAGTTCCGCCCGTTCTGGTATCATATCGGGGGGGTGGCCCAGTATGTGGACGCCAACAATGATTTCCTCCGCCGGAGGATGGAGCTGACGCAGAAGAATGTTGAAGGCGTGAATATCTATCCGCCCGTTTATTTGAATGGCATCAAAGGAAAGCTGGGTTTTATTGGCCCAAGTGTATCCGCTGAAGAGGTCAAGCTCGGCAGGAATGTAAAGATTGTGAATTCAGTAATCCTTCCCGGCGTTAGAATTTCTGACAATGTGCGCATCTCCGACTCTGTCATAGGTCCGAAGGCAGTCCTTGAAAAAAATTCGGTCGTTACTGAAAGCCTGGTTGGGGAAGGTTCGCGTGCAGGGGAAGGAGCCAAAATTGGCCGAAGCGTAATTGGAATCAAAAAAGAAGTAATGGAAAATGTGTTTGAAATCAAGCTTATCTAGCCGGCAGGTCCGGGTCCTAAACTAAATCTTCTTCGCTGACTATCACAAAGTCGCCCATGCTGACAACAGCAGTGAATGAAATTCTCAGCTCAGTTCCAAGTATATTCTTGGCGTACTGGGTCGGGCTTGTGAGCACAATATTGAGCAGTTCGCCTGTCGCGGGGTCGAAGGTGACATCCCCCACCAGGCCGAATCTCCTGCCTTCTTTGCTGACTACTGTTTTGCCTATGATGTTTTTACCTTTGATCTTGTCCTCCATGATTTTCACCTGTCAACACCAGTTTTAAACATTAATATACCTTTCCAAATCTGCAATCTGCACACTGTGCCTTGTTGAGGGGGTTACAAACGCATAAATCCAAGTAATACGATATATTCTTTGCGGAGGGGGCAAACCTGATGCCGTCTTCGGACGGTGGCCCCATAGATACGCCGGGCCCTGAAGCATCCAGGCAAACTGGGCTGTAACTGTCTGCGGTGCACCTCACCGGCCGACTATGGAAGCCAGGGGCCGTGATAAGTCCGACGATTCAGAGCGAAAGGGGAGTAAGTTGGGCGACGCACAGGTCCACGCCAGGGCCCAGTCCTCTGCACACCTCTGATTTTTCAGACTGGTGCGCTTATTTTTTCAGCCCGAAGAAGCCGAACAGGCCGTAGAGAATGTAAAGGTTTGCGGAAAGCCAAAACCCCAGCACTCCGAAAACCCCCAGAAAGCCGATTTTCCAAATATCTGCAGGCTCTCTTCTTCTCCAGTAGGTGAACAGATTGACGGCCAGCGAGGCCAGGAATCCAAGCGCCATGGCAAGTGACATAAAAAAGAAGGCGACGCCCACGGGTTCGAAGAGGGCGCCTCCGAAATTATGCACCGCAACGCACAGGAAAAAACCAACCAAACAGATATACGCTGCGAGGGTGCCTTTTTCCATACAACTGCCAGACCGGGCAGCATATAAACACCACCCATAGTTTTTTTTATGGAAGTCCGCGAATTCCAAAGGCTTTGTGTGGATACAGTTGATAATGTAGATGCCAAGTTCGGCCATGAAAGAACGGACGTTTTCGCAGTGGCCCATCTGTCCGAGGAGTTCGGCGAACTTGTCCACGCTGTGAACCTCAGGGGCATCAAAAATAAGACGCCGGAGAAGATGGTGCTGGAAGACGAGTTTGCAGACGTGCTTTTGCTCCTGGCCAAGCTGGCCGATATGTTCGATGTGGATTTCGAGAAGGCTGTCAGAGGCAAAATTGACATCCTGAAGGAGAGGGGGTATATATGAACACCGCAACCGACGGCAGGAAGAAGTGGGTCGCCCCGGAAGGAGGCAGGATAGCCACCCCTAAAGGTTTTGTGGACCCAAAGAAGCCTCCTGCGGGCATGAGTGTTTTTCCCGCCAGCTTCCTTGACGTGCTTTCAACTTTCAGGAAAGAACCGCAGGCCATCCTTCCCAGGGATGCCGGCCAGATTGTGGCTTTGACCGGCCTCGCCCCCGGCTGGAAGACCGTGGAGGCGGGCTCCGGCTCAGGCTTCATGACCTGCTGGCTGGCCCGCCTGGTCGGAGAGGAGAACCTGGTCAGCTATGAGCTCCGCCCTGAATTCCAGAAGCTCGCGAAGGCCAACGCACTCAAGGCAGGGTTCAAAAACATCCGCTTCAAGCTCGGGGATGTCTTCCAGATGGACGAGACCGGCCTTGACCTGCTTTTGTTTGACCTGCCCAACCCATGGGACGGGGTTGAAGCTGCGAAGCGCGCCCTCAAGCCCGGAGGATACTGGGTGTGCTACCTGCCGACTGTGGTGCAGGTCCAGCAGTGGCTTGAAGCTTCCCGGGAAGGCTTCTTTGAGCACCGCGTAGTCCAGACCATACAGCTTGAATGGAAGACGGGCAGGCGGACGCTGAGGCCTGAAAGTGCAGGCGTAATTCACACTGCCTTCCTCTGCGTGGCCCGCAGGCTGTGATGCCTGCGGATTCATAAAACAGGCTTTAGAAATTTATCATATAATATATATGTGGCAATCTATGGATTCGAGCCTAGCAAGGTATATATCCTTCTATGATTGAAGAATCATATCGCGTTCGCGCTGGAAATTTGAAGACCTATTTTAGGGAAGGTGAAAAATGTGAGGCAAGATTGGTGGGATTCCATAACCCTGGTGGAAGGATTCCTGGAAAAGCTGGATTGGCGTATCAGGGAGAATGCCAATATGACTTATTCACTCCAAGCCATGAATTTTTTTGTCTCATCGGAGATAACCAAGAGGTATTGGCTCTCCAAAGTCTACCCTAAAGAGGCTTCCAAGATGCATATGGAGGGGTTTTTCCACATCCATGACATGGGCACCTTGTCCACCTACTGCGTCGGGTGGGATTTGGCTGATTTGATAAAAGTAGGCTTCAAAGGGGTGCCCGGAAAGATAGCCAGCCGGCCTGCCAAGCACTACAGGACTCTGCTGGGGCAGGCGGTTAATTTCATGTACACCCTCCAGGGGGAGTCCGCAGGCGCCCAGGCCTTCAGCGATTTTGACATCCTCCTTGCACCTTTTGTCCGGGCCGACAGGCTCAGCTACAAAGAGGTGAAGCAGGGCATGCAGGAGTTTGTGTACAATATGAACGTCCCCACCCGCGTAGGCTTCCAGACCCCCTTCACCAACCTCACCATGGACGTTACGGTCCCCAGCTTCTATCAGGAGGCGCCGGTGATTATTGGAGGCAGGGAGACCGGCGATGTCTACGGTGATTTTGAAGATGAGATTGACATGGTGAACCGGGCGTTTGTTGAAGTGATGACTGAAGGCGACGCCAAAGGCAGGCCGTTCACATTTCCCATCCCAACTTACAATGTTTCAAGGGAATGGGACTGGGACAGCGAGCTGAACCAGATGATAATGGACATGACTGCCAAATACGGCATACCTTATTTTGCTAATTTTGTGAACAGCGACCTGAAGCCTGACGATGTGCGGAGCATGTGCTGCAGGCTCAGGCTTGACACCCGGGAGTTGCGCAAGCGGGCCGGCGGGCTCTTTGCCAGCGCCCCTCTGACAGGCTCCATCGGCGTGGTGACACTCAACATGGGAAGAATCGGCTATCTGAGCAAGGAGGAAAGCCAATTCATGGCCTATGTCGACGACCTGATGAGGATTGCCAAAGAAGCTTTGATAGTGAAGCGCAACTTCCTGGAAAAGATGACGGGGAAAGGGCTGTATCCGTACTCCCAATTTTACCTCCGCCAGGTCAAGGAGCTGGAGGGTAAATACTGGTCGCACCATTTCAACACCATCGGCCTGATCGGCATGAATGAAGGGTTGCTGAATTTTATGGGTGAAGATATTTCGAAGCCCGATGCCAAAGCCTTTGCAGAGAAAGTGCTTGACAG
This sequence comes from Candidatus Undinarchaeota archaeon, assembly GCA_964549355.1. Lineage (GTDB taxonomy): Archaea > SpSt-1190 > SpSt-1190 > SpSt-1190 > SpSt-1190 > JAAOXW01. The sequence goes on from CAZJUS010000001.1 coordinate 19,270, forward strand.
GATGCTTGAAAATTTAAAGCAGTTCCAGGAGGAGACAGGCATCATTTTCAATCTGGAGGCGACTCCGGGGGAAGGGACCACCTACAGGTTTGCCCGTATAGACCGCCGGCAGTTTGGAAAGGACATTTTGATGGCGGGGAAGAATGCACCTTACTACACCAATTCCACATGGCTCCCCGTCGACTACGACGGAGATGTGTTTGATGTATACTCCCACCAGGAGAGCCTCCAGCGGAGATACACCGGAGGCACAGTCATCCACACCTGGCTGGGCGAGGCTGCGGAGCCCGAGGCGGTTTCAAGTTTGGTCAGGAAAGCAGTCACCAATTTTGGAAGCCCTTATTACACTATCTCCCCCACATACAGTATCTGTCCGGTCCACGGCTACATTCCGGGCAGCCACGCTTATTGTCCTTACTCTCATGATTCAAACGACTTGGTGAAGGCAGGTCTGATGAAGGAGGCAGGACTTGCAAAATTCAATATTTGAAGGAGGGATAAAAAATGTCTAAAGTATATGAACCGAACGAGTTTCCGGTAAGATGCGAGGTTTTCAGCAGAGTTGTTGGATACATAAGGCCAGTCAACCAATGGAATGACGGCAAGCAGGAGGAGTTCAGACAGCGGAAAACCTTTGAAAGGACCACCAACGGCATAGGCAAAGCAACCCAGGCATTGGACGGACGAGTCAAGGTTGTTGCGGATGAACATCAAAATAGGGTCGCTCATTAAGACAACTCTGATTGATTTCCCCGGCAAAGTAGCGTCCGTGGTTTTCTTCCAGGGGTGCAATTTCCGGTGCGGATACTGCTATAATATAGACGTGGTCCTGCCGGAGAGATTCGGTGAGCCCCGCAACACCAAAGAAGTCCTGGAGTTTTTGCAGGAAAGGAAGGCGCTCCTCGACGGCGTTGTCCTCCTTGGCGGCGAGCCCCTGATGCAGAAAGATATAATTGATTTTGCACAGCATGTAAAAGACCTGGGCCTTGCTGTCAAGCTGGACACCAACGGCAGTTTCCATGGCAAACTCAAAGCAATGATAGACCGGAATTTAGTTGATTATGTCGCCATGGATGTAAAAGCCCCGCTCGAGTATGAAAAATACTACGAGGTCGCCAAGTGCCCCGTTGAGGCTTTCAACAATGTCCTCAAAAGCATAGACCTGATAAAGCAGTCCGGCATCCCCTACGAATTCCGCACCACCATAGTCCCTGCAATGCTGAAACCCGATGTCGCCCTCAGGATTGCAAGGCAGATTGCACCGGTCAAGAAATATGTGCTCCAGAACTTTTTTTCAGGTGCGGATGCCTATATAGACACCCGCTTCACAGACATAAAGCCATATCCCATTTGGGAGCTGGAGGATGTGGCCAAGCAAATCAAAAACGAAAACCTGGCGGATGAAGTCCTGGTCAGAGAATGACCATTCACAATCGTTTTAAGCTCCCAAAGAAAGAAACCTCATGAAACTCCTGCTGATACATGCTGACAGCTTTGAGTACTGGGCCACCCGCAAGACCAAGATTGCGGAAGCCCTGGAAGGTCCGATTGCCGAGAACCGGTGCGTGGAGAATGCAACAGTAGTCTTCACTGCAGTGGAGCCCGGCGATTCTGGAAAAATCGAGCAGGCCGTTGCCGAAATCCGAAAGGTGATGGGCATGCAACACTCGGCGGAGTGCCTGCTTTACCCCTACGCCCACTTAAGCGAAAATCTTTCAAACCCCCGGGAAGCTGTTGAAGTCCTCAACAAAATGGCCGGGAATCTGGGCTGCAACAGGGCCCCCTTCGGCTGGTACAAAAAGTTCCACCTGCACGCCAAGGGCCACCCCATGGCAGA
>CAZJUS010000001.1:21206-53111 GCA_964549355.1 Candidatus Undinarchaeota archaeon
GTTCAGCAGGAGACTCTAGGGCGGTGCCGGAGGCACCGCAAAGCGTCAACCGATTTCGGTTGGCAGAGTTCAGCAGGAGACTCTAGGGCGGTGCCGGAGGCACCGCAAAGCGTCAACCGATTAGGACGCAGATGGGGACTTCATAGCAACACCTGCCAGGGAGCCGATTGCTGCAAGGCTCACGACAGTGCACAACAGGTATGCTGTGTTGCCGTAGTTTTGGAGAAGGGTGCCGATAAGTGATGAGCCCCCAAAAACTGCGAGCCCCGTCACCATATGGTACATGCCTATGCCAGTTGCAGACCCGCCTGCGAATTCACTTGCAGTCGCAACTGCCGTGGAATGGAACGCCCCTACGGCCAGGCCGTATGTCATGAACCCCGCCACCATCCACCTCCCTCCAAGGGACATGAGCAGGAAAGTCAAGGCCGCTGTAAGCATACTGCCCATCAGGACCCTCTTGCGACCGACTTTGTCGGACAAAGCTCCCAGCCTGCGGGCGGATACTGCATAAATTATATTGAAGCAGGTGTAAATCAGCAGGCTTGCGACTCCCAGAAAATCCGAGACTGAACGGATGAATATCATGGGCGATACAAGAGCTGTGCTGAAGAGGCCCACCGGCAGGAGGAACCGCTTCAGTTTGCCGGGCGAATGGGAGATGCTTTTCCAAAAACCACCTTCGCTTTTTTTCCAGGCCCTGGCTTTTTTCGGTTCATTCACAAAAATAATAGGAATAAGGGAGAGGAAGCCGACGGCGGCAGCGATCAGCATTGCCCGTCCGTAATCCCCTCCATTGTTTATGAGCAGGTATGCGAAAACAGAGCCGCCGACAGCCCCGAGAGTGTCCAGCGCCCTGTGCCATCCGAAAGCCCACCCTTTATTTTTGGCGCCCGCAAGTATGGCGTCACGCGGACTTGTCCGGATGCCTTTACCGATCCGGTCCGTGATTAAGGGAACAGCCATGCCTGACTGGCCCACAAACGGCAGTGAAAATTTGGAGAGTGCCGAAGTCAGGTAGCCTGCAAACACCATCGGCTTCCTTTGATTTATTTTGTCAGACATATATCCGAACAAAAGCTTGAAGATGCTTCCCAGCCCATTCACTATCCCGCCCAGAAGGCCCACCAATGAAGGTGATGAGGCATAGAGTGCCAGCAGTGAAAAAACAGATTCACTGCTGAAGTCATTGAAGAAGCTGGTGGTCCCAAGGAGGGCCACATTTTTTTTGTCGGCATCCATACAATTGCTCCGCTGCAAATATATTTAGGGCTTCCGCCCTGCAAAAATTTTGCCCATTACTAATCACCGGGTTTTTAATCATTTGCCTAACAAAGTATTTAAACACCTAGAGACAATTAAGTAACTGGAGGTGACTATAATGGATCCCTTTGATGATATCAGCGAGTTTGAGAAGGCCATGAGGAGGATGATGGAGAGTTTGTTCGGCAGAGGCAGTTTTGAAGTCTTCGCCCCTGTGAGGTTCGGCACGAGGGTGAGGACGCCCGGAGTCCGGGAGCCCTTGACAGACATAAATGAGACCAAGGACCAGGTCATTGTGACCATGGAGCTGCCCGGCGCCAGCAAGGAGAACATAAGCCTTGATGTCACTTCAAACGGCATTGAGATTTCAGCCAAGACGCAGAGGATTACGGACACTGAAGAAGTCAGCGGAGCTTCATTCACTAAATTCAGAAAGTTCATGAGTCTGCCCGCAGAGGTGGACCCGGACAGCGTTGACGCAACCTACCGGAACGGCATCCTGGAAATCAAACTGAAGAAACTGAAGCAGGCCAAGAGCAAAAAGGTGAAAATCAAATGAACAAGGAAGGAGCAGGCTCTCCGACCTTTGAATTGAAGGTTGTTGAGGCGGAGTATTCGGATGTGGGCCGGAGCATTGCAAGAATCAGCAATTCAATCATGGAAGCCCTGGGCATATCGACCGGGGACATAATCCAGATAGAAGGCAAGAGGAGGACGGCTGCAGTCGCCTGGAGGAGCAGGCTGGCTGATGAAGGCAAAAAGCTGATCCGCATGGACAGCATAATCCGGCGCAACGCCGGAGTCGCCCTGGAGGACATAGTGAAAGTCAGCAGGTGCGATGCCAAAAGAGCACAGTCCATAACCCTTGCCCCGGTCGACAACGTCAGCATCCGCGGCAACCTGACGCAGTATTTCAAGCAGATTCTTATCAACAAGCCCACTGTCATGGGGGACCTGCTCCTGATAGACCTCATGGGCCAGAAAATCCCCTTTGTGGTCGCCCAGTCCAACCCGAAAGGAGTGGTCTACATAACTGCAGACACCAAATTCAAAGTCAGCGACAAGCCTATGAAGCCCGGCGAGGCTGACATCCCCACTGTTTCCTACGAGGACATCGGCGGGCTGAAAGAGGAGATTAAAAAAATCCGGGAGATGGTGGAGCTGCCTCTCCGCCACCCGCAGCTTTTCCAGAAGCTCGGCATAGACCCCCCGAAAGGAGTCCTGCTCTACGGCCCCCCCGGCACAGGCAAGACCCTGCTGGCCCGTGCGGTTGCCAATGAATCGGGCGCCTACTTTATGACCATCAACGGCCCCGAGGTCATGAGCAAATATTACGGTGAAAGTGAACGGCAGGTCCGCGAAATTTTCGACGAGGCTGCCAAGAATTCACCGGCCATAATCTTCATTGATGAAGTCGATGCCATTGCGCCCAAGCGCGAAGAAACGCGCGGTGAAGTGGAGCGCAGGGTGGTCAGCCAGCTGTTGACTATGATGGACGGCCTGAAAGGGCGCGGGCAGGTCATTGTGATTGCAGCCACCAATATCCCTGATTCCATAGACCCCGCACTCCGACGGCCGGGAAGGTTCGACAGGGAAATTGAAATCAGTGTGCCCGACAGGAAGGGCAGGAAAGACATACTCCAAATTCACACGAGAGGCATGCCTTTGAATCAGGATGTGGATTTGGACAAGATTGTTGAATTCACGCGCGGATTCACAGGCGCTGATTTGGCCATGCTCACCAAGGAAGCAGCGATGAAGGCTCTTCGGCGCGTGCTCCCGGAAGTCGTGAAGGAAACAGGGAAGGTGCCCAATGAAATTCCCATGGAGGTGCTGGAAAAGCTTGAGGTTACTATGGAAGACTTTCACAATGCCCTCGGTGAAATAGACCCCAGCGGGATGAGGGATGTCATTATTGAAATCCCCCGCGTCAAGTGGGAGGATGTCGGCGGCCTTGAGGACGTCAAGAAAGAGCTCCGGGAAAGTGTGGAGTGGCCTTTGAAATACCCGGAAAACTACTCCCAGCTGGGCATAGAGCCCATGAAGGGCATCCTCATATACGGGCCCCCCGGATGCGGAAAGACTATGCTGGCGAAGGCGGTGGCCAACGAGGCCAATGTCAACTTCATTGCAGTGAAGGGGCCGGAAATCTTCAGCAAGTGGGTGGGTGAAAGTGAAAAGGCCATCCGCAAAATTTTCCGCAAGGCGCGACAGATGGCGCCTGCAATAATATTCTTCGATGAGATTGATTCACTTGCGGCAACACGCGGCAGAGATGCCAGCACTGTTTCAGATAAGGTGCTGAACCAGCTCCTGACTGAACTGGACGGGATTGAGAACATGCGGGGCGTCGTGGTTCTGGCAGCCACCAACCGGGTTGACCTGGTGGACCCTGCATTGACCCGGCCGGGGAGGCTGGACAAAAGCATAATGGTGCCAATGCCCAACAAAGATGCACGCGTCGAGATTCTCAAGGCGCACACCAGGCATATGCCTCTTTCCAAGGATGTGAATTTGGAAGAGCTTGCCAAGAAAACTGAAAACTATACGGGAGCTGACTTGGCAGCCATTGCGCGTGAAGCAGCGATGATAGTCCTGCGGGAATCCGTCCGAAGGCTCAGGAAATTCAAGGAAGATGTGCTTGCCACAGTGGAGGGCAAGAAGAATCTGGAAGATGTCGTCGGAAAATACAAAGATGCTCCGAAAGCCATTGAGCTGATAAACCACAACAAAGACAGCAAGGAAAAACTCAGGCAGGCAGTTGTGAACGCATCGCCGTCAATTTTCACAATGCCTGTGAGCCAAAAGCACTTCATGGAAGCCTTCCTTCAGATAAAGGCCAGCCTCTCTGAAAAAGAGCGCAAATTCTACGAAAACCTGAAGAAATAGATTAAATACATGCAGGACAGTGGTTGATATGCTTGCGGTGAAATGTAAAGATGTGTGGGTTGAGCCCATAAGACTGAATGCGAAGGAGAAGGTTTCCACTGCCCTTAAGTTTTTGGACAGCAAAAGACCGGTGGTGGTGGACCGGACAGGGGCAGTTGTTGATGGGCATTTGGCACGGCTGGCAGACCCCGGCGACAAGATTGAAAAAATTTCAGCAAAAGTTCCTGCACTGGACCCGGAGGAATCACTTTTTGTCGCAGCCCAGCGCATGCTGAAATACAATGTGAATGCTGTTCCGGTCAAAGGGGGCAGAAGGCCAAAATATGTAACCCACCATGCAGTATTGGGTGCCATAAAGGCCACCAAAACATTTGCGAAGAGGGAAGCCAGGACAATAATGAGGCCAACCCCTGCAGTTTCTGAAAGGAAGGCTGCCAATGCATTGAATGTTGCCAATAAGAACGATGCCCGGGTTGTGCCGATTGTGAATTCCGCCGGCAAGCTGGTGTCCGTGTGGTCCAGCGGCAGCATAGCCAAGAAACCGCGGATTGTAAAAGAAGGCACACGGCTCAAGCTGATTGCAGACAAGGTTTTGGAAGGGCCTGTTGTTGTAATCAATTCCCACAGAGAGCCTGTCGGCATCATAGATGTCCAGGAATTGCTTGAACTTGCAGCAATGTACAGGGAGTTCTCCGCTCCAATTTATTATTCAGGTCTGGACTCGCTTGCAAAATCGACCCAGGAAAAAGTGAAGGCCATTGTTGAAGACGGCATCAAAAGAATCGGAGATATTGCGCCTTTGCTTCATTCCAGCGTCTACTTGCGCAAAAAAGGGGTTTGGAGCCTGAAAATTAAGGTTTCTACAAGCTGGCGGACCTTCATGCGCTTCAAGGAAGGGGCCGATATGATGGGGCTGTTCACTCAAATTTTGAGCGGACTATTCCGGGAAGTAAAAAGTGAAAAAAAGAAGAAAAAAGAGTTCCGGCAGCTGTCAAAAACACAAAAAAGTGCAAAGTGAAAAGCATAATTAATCAATTTGCAGCATAATATTATGTTCGGAAAGATAGCAAAGTGGATAGGTGTTTCTGAAGAGGTTTCCGCGGAAGAGTCGCTGGACGATTGGACCCTCGGAGATGATTCTGCATTTGAGTCATCGCCGGTTATGGCAATGTCGCCTGCGAGGTCTGGCGGAGCATCTAGGAAAACCAAAAAAAGAAAACCTGCAAAGAAGAAAACAGTGAAAAAAAAGGCAACGAAAAAGAAAACAACAAAAAAGAAGACAGTGAAAAAGAAAACAACAAGGAAAAAAACAACAAAAAAGAAAACAGTGAGGAAGAAAAAGACAGTGAAAAAAGTGAAAAAAATCAGCAAGAAGGACGAAGTCCTGAAGTTTGTGAAGAAGGCTAAGAAAGCACCAACAATCAAACAGGTTGCAAAAGCCTGCAAGATTACGGTCCAGACTGCTCGAAGATATTTGTATTATCTGCAGAAAGCCAAGAAAATCAAGAAGAGCGACTGGAGCACGGGTGTGAAGAAAAAGGCCGTCAAGAAAAAAGCAGTGAAGAAAAAAACAGTGAAAAGAAAAGCCAAGAAAAAAACAGTGAAGAAGAAAGCCAAAAAAAAGAAAACAGTGAAACGAAAGCCGGCTAGAAAGAAGACCAAAAAGAAAAAGACCGTGAAGAAAAAAGCTCCCAAGAGGAAGGCCAAAAAAGCCAAGAAACCTGCCAAAAAGAAACGCAAGGCCACTAAAAAAAGAACCGTCAAGAGAAAGAAGAGATGAAGGCGTGAATAATGGACACTAGACAGATACTTCAAATGGGGCTTGGGACGGTCTCCCTGCTCCTAGGGGTATTATTGGTGGCCCACTATCAGTATCAAGCTGTAGTGGATGCCGTTATTACGTTCATCATAGCTTTTCTCCTGATGTTAATGGGCGGCTTCCTGTGGGTCGGCACTGCTGTCAGCATAATGAAGTGAATTCACTAATTGTGCTGTAACCTTCAGAGAAGCTCTATTTTTCTTATTTCAACATGCGAAACCGGCAGAATTACATTTGATGCTTTTTTGACGGCTTTCTGGATTTGGTGTTCTATTACATGTTTCAAAAAAGTTTCAAAATCATTGTCTTCAACTTCCTTATTCACTATCTCATTTAAAATGCCTGTCAAGGCTTTCTTCTGCCGTTCATAGCACAGGTTGGAAGTGATTATTATAGCCTTGACACGGAGTTTCACACCATCTTTGGTTTTCAAATCCCGGATGATGTCAAGCTTTTCGCAGTTCCTCCTTATGATGCTGTGGAGATATGTCCTCATCACTTCAAAACCCGAAACTTTTGTCTTGGCCGTAGTACCCGCAACTTTATCGACCTTGAAGAAAAGGGCCATATTGCCCTGCCGGTGGTTTCCCGTCAATTCATTTACGGGGACACGGATGATCCTCCCTATGACTTTTTTTGGGTCGCTTGCAGGTGTTTCGCCGACTTCCTTTTCTCCGAACATCTCAGGGGCCAGAATCTGGTACCAGACTTTGCTCTTCCACTTGTCTTTGCTTTGAACTCTCGGCCTTGCCATCATCTACCACCTGAGACCAGAATCCTGGCAATTTCCGGAGTATATTTCCATTTGGCATCTATTGCTCCCGTCTTTCTGTAATACTCCATCAGCCTCTTGATTTTCATTTCCGTCTGGGAAAGCGCTCTTTTGTTGTGCACGTCCTTCTTGTTCCTGGCCAGGTGCTCCCTGACTTTCACGGCTTTCTTCAGCAGGTCGAAGAGGTCCGCAGGGACTTCGCCGGAGAGCTTATTTTCTTTCAGAATTTCAGCTATTTTTTTGCCGGCAATCAGCTTCACGGAAGGGATGCCGTACGAATCCCTGAGCACTGTGCCTATGACTGCAGGTGTCTTGCCCTCTTTTGCAAGCTTCAGGACCAGGCTTTCGACCTCCTTGGGGCTGTACTGCACCCAGTTGGGCGCAGAAGTCCTGTGGGGCTTGGTTGAGCCGCTTTTGCCTTTGCTGTGAGCATATATTCTGGCCACGGGGACTTTTCGGTTGGCTTTTTATAAGTTTTCCGCCATTAGGCGGGCCGTCTTTTGGTTTCAGTGCCGCACCGCTCGCATACCCCCTTGCGCCGGCGCTTCCATCCGCAGGCAGGGCAGTACCACACCCATTTGATTTCCTTTTTTATCTGTTTTCCGGAGGCTTCAACTTCGACCCCCAATTTTTTGGCCACGTTCTGGACTGCAAAATCGTTGGTGACCACTGCACCCCCTGTTTGGAGCGCCAGGGCCAGGACCTCCACGTCGGCCCTGCTGAGGACGTCCAAGTCGCCGGTTGCTTCCGCCGCCTTTTCAACTTTTTTTATGTTCTCCGGGGCAGGGGCTATGATTTCCACGACTGGGGGCACTTCCGTCTCCTCCGCCACTGCCGGGGCGGTAACCCCGTTTAAATCCCTGCCTTCAATGAAGGCCCCCGAATCCAGCACGCGCCTGCCGGCCATACAATTCCGGCCTCAAAACCTTCTTAAACTTTGGCCCTGCCAGCTTTTGTGCTGCACATAGTCGGAATGGGCTTGGAAAAAGGGGATATGACCGAAAAAGGCCGGGAGGCCCTCAAGAAGAGCAGGAAAATTTTTGTGGAATCATACACCAGCTTTCCCTATGAGCTTGAAGACCCGGAAGTCCGCACAAAAATAAAGAAAGTCAACCGGAGCTTTGTTGAAGAGGGCAGGGTTTTGGAATCTGCTGAAAACAGCGATGTGGCCCTCCTTGTCCCGGGCGACCCTCTTTTTGCAACAACGCACATAGCCCTGGTGGCGGAGGCCCGCAGCAGGAACATCAAAGTTGAAGTCATCCATGCGCCTTCAATCATCAATGTGATTTCCAGGACAGGCATAAGCCCCTACAAGCTCGGCCGGGTGATAACCATCTCAAAAGCATTTGAAAGCGATTCACAGAAGCTTCAGAAGAACCGGGAGCAGGGGCTTCATACCCTGTGCCTTCTTGACCCTGCCGTCAGCATACAGGACGGCATCAAGGTGCTTCAGGAGTTTGGGGTGAAAGGAAAGGTGGTGGCCTGTGAACGGCTCGGCATGAAGGGGGAAAAAATTGCATACGGTTCACTTTCCGACCTGCTCAAACTGGAATTTCAGAATAAGCCCCAGTGCATTATTGTTCCTGCCAAACTTCATTTCTTTGAGGAGGAGTTTCTGGAAAATTTCAGCTGCAAAAAACAAGATTGAAGGTGTATTCCTTTTCCGGTGTTCCGTAATTTAGAGTTCCATTGTAAAGACGGCAGTCGTCTCCAATATCATAGCTTTTTTCAACAGTGCTTATTGCAGACTCAAGAGCATCTGTCATTGGTCGAAGAGAAGAGCCCAATTCACTCTTCCATTCAAAATCCATTTGGGAATGCACTGTCGGAATCCCCGGCTGTTTGCTTCCTGTTTTGATTAGTGAAAAACCTTCATCATTCACAGAAAGCAGAATTCCCCATCTTGTTGCATATTTTGTGAAAGCAGAATTTATTATTGCACTTATGCTCCGATTCAGGGCGGAGATTTCCAGTCCGGATTTTACAGGGTCCGGCACATCGCCGTAGTTGCACGAAGCCGAGCTGTTCCTCCAGATGCTTGCCTGGAAAGTTTCGCCTAGCGAAGTTATATCGACAGCACCGCAGAATGCAGGCCCCCCTGTCTTAAAATAGTCTTCAATCAGCTCCGCATCTGAATACTCCGAATATTTCTCCAGATTCTTCCCCATATACAGCATTTTGACTATATTGGTGTCCTCCGTCATGATTTTGGTGTTCAGCTGGATGTTTCCGCTGTTGGTGGCTGCGGCAAGGACTGCGACGGCGCCCAGCAGGCCTATCACCAGGCCAGCGATCATGCTTACCACCATTGCTGCTACTCCTTTCATCTCAACCACCAGTACTCCATTTTCAGCAAGCCCCCCGGGGGGACGGCGTAGTATGCCACATTGCGTCCTTCTCTTTCACCGCCTCTGATGAGCGCCTCAGAATCCGCCTCATCCGAAGCCAACGGCCCTGTTGCCAGCACAATACCATTTGTTGAATTGTATAATGTGAATCTTTCGTAAAAAACTTCGAGCTCTCTTGTGACATTCACCATTTTTCCGTTGTCGTTCACAATCGGGCTGCCGGTCCTCACCGCTTCACTCAAATAATACATGAAAGGTTTGCCATTCACTTCATGCATGGCAATTGAATGCATGTAGGGCAGTGCAGGGTCCAGGCCTTTCTTGGCTTCAGCGTTGATTGTCAGATTCATCTGGAATAGGATGTTTGCAAACAACACCAGCATGATTGAAAAAGTAATAACTGCAACGGTTTTTCCTGTTGAGACTACATCTGCACCTTTTCCAATTTTGCCCAGCAGTTTCCCCATGCTGAATTTGCCTTTCATGGACCTCCCCCCAAACCGCATTGCTCGCCGTAATCTTCAATCTGGACTCCGGTGAATTCGACCATCCTGCAGAAAAGGGATTTCAGCTCCTCCGACGGTTCTTTTTTGATGTTGGCCCCCACCATCAAATACCCAAAATGCCTGTTGTTCTCGTCCTCTCCAATTGCAACCGGGAGGGTGTAGATGTACAGCTCGTCTATTTGGGCTGTTCCGCCCCTCGGCATTTTTATCCTCCCCGATTCGCCCCCTGCAGCTGCCGACAGTATCTGCAGGGCCGTTGCCCTGTAGCGCTCCTCAGGGTAGCTGTAGGTGCCTGACCTCGGGTCATAGTAGGTCATATCTTGAAAGTATGAATTCACCACAGCCTGCCGCTCTGCATCATAGAGGATTGCGAATATGTTCAGCTTGTGGAAACGGTTGCCGTTGAGGAAATTCAACGAATCCCCTGTCACGACCCCTTTCTCCGGAGTGGTCGGGGGGCCGGCCATATAGTGCGCTATGTAGAAGCAGGTTTTGATTGCCTGCCATCTTGAAAGTGAAGTGGAGATGGTCATGTTGAACATATAGAGGACTGCCACCGACATAACAGCTGCCAGAATTAATGCCAGCTCAATATTGCCGAATCCTTTTTTCATGTGAATATCACCCCTCTCCCCGAACTGTTGTGGTAGATGTTGATTTTGTCTATGGCGTCCCCTCTGGCTATCCAGCCTTCGGTGTCGGTGGTCCTGAACAAAGGAGGGTTTTCGTCCATTTCATGCCCCGGGAAATACGGCAGGTCCAGAATCATCCCCGGAAAAGCAACCCATCCTATTTTGTCGACCGTGGCTACGAACAGATTTTTTGCAGCGCCCATATTCACAGGCTTCAGATTCCAGTCGATATCAATTGCAACTGAGGGATGCATGTCGCTTACAGTGATGCACCCCGCAATCATGCCTGCCCGGACTGAAGCGCTGTATATGGCGGATGCAGCGAAAGTGCTGATTATTATGCCCCCTGCCAAAGCTACAATACCCCCGAACAGAATCACGAAGGTAAGAATCATCATGGTGATGTCCACAGACTCCCAGGCGCCCACAAGAAAGGATGTCTACTGCATATTTAATTTTACCGTAGTCGCATTGATGTCCTCTATGAGCACAGTCCTGCTTTCGGCTTCAGCAGGGAAGTAGTAGGCTTTGTCGGGGTTTATGGTCAGGCCCCTGCAGGATGTGTAGAAATTTTCTTTGTGGAATTCATACGCCATGCAGACGATTGAGTTTTGGTTGGTGCACCAGTCATTTATTTCTTCAACAATGTCCGTGTATTGGAAAATTTCAGCATCCGGCAGCTCCAAGTTCCGGCAGGGTGTGAAAAGCACGTGCATTTTTTCCGGGATGACCACCGCAGCGTCGTTTTCAAATTCATTTGCGGCGTTCTGCGTAAGGATTTCAACCTTCTGGATGTCCCCCCTCGAGAAAGACACCAATGCGTACAGGCTGGCCTGGCTGACGGCGTAGATTACAAGCAGGAGTAAGAAGTAAAACAATAAGCCGACACCTTTCAAGGCTTCACCTTCCTACCAGACTTGAGCCTTCGGCTATCCCGTTGGCCATGGAATGGCACTCGTCCGGGTCATAGTATTTTTTGGCGTCAAGCAGGCCCATGTGTCCTTTGTTGTAGAGGTACACGGCGCAGTCGCATGGGCTGAGCCTTTCGCCCTGCTCAAACTCCTCCTGCGTGAAATACTTCACTGTGAGGGACGGATGTGCAGCTGCGACGCTGGCCTTTGCCAGCTCGTTCTGGTTGACTGCGCTTAGTGTGAACCCGCTGGCCTCCCATCCTTCGCAGAAATTGGTGATGGTTATCTCGACCTGCCCTGCGTTGATTTCACCGAGCCAGTTGCTGAAGGTTTCCTGGGCATTGGTTTTTGCCATTAGCTGGTACATGGTTATGCCGACCACTAGCGCCAGCAGGAGGGTGACCACAATCCAAATCGGCCTGCTTTCTTGACCTTTCATACTCTTTTATACTGCGGGTTTCTATAAATGCATTTAGATGCTATGAAAACCGGATGCCTGTTCCAAGGAAGGTGCTCATGTGGGCGACCTTTTCGTCGGCAGTAGCACTTGAAACTGCTTTTTTGTAGTGGACTGTGCTTTCCTTGACCGAGGCGCACATCATGGCGCACGAATCTGCACAGCCGGCATCCTGCAGAGCCGTTAGTGCATTCGACGGGTTGTTTTTGTTGTCAAGGTATATCTCCCAACAGCTTATGCAGTCTTTGGTGTATCCGCAGTCCCCGGCGCAGAATTTTGAAAGTATCATGTCCTGCTCCTCAAAGGCTGTTTTTGCAACATTCAGCGGCGATGTGATGCCCAGGGAGCCCGCCTTGTTGCCTGTCAGTGACCTGTAAAAACCATTCTTCAATTCGCTGGTTATCTTGAACTCTGTGCTCCCCGGCGAGGCAAAGGTCATCCACATATCGCATGAAGTTTCTATAGTCTCAATTTTGGTTATTTCCGTCATGGTTGTCGCTTTCGAATTCCTGCTTACGAATGCCCGGGCCTTGTCCAGGCTTTCCCTGTCCAGGCTGGTCCTGTCCATCGAAAGGGCGATGTCGAGGGGGTCGCCCCCGAGCTCCGTAAGCCTTACGACCCTCATGAGGGTATCAACTGCAGCTGCCTTGTCCGGGCTGTCCGACTGCGCCAAGGACTCTGCAACGTTGGGCAGGAATATCTGCGATTTCAGGACCAGCATCTCACCGACAGGAGGCTTTTTGAGCACCGACGACACCGACCTCATTGGAATGAGAACAAAACCAGCCATAACTGCGCCTATTATGATGACTGCCAGCACCATATTGAGCGCTTTCATTATGGCGCCCCTCCCGGAAGCTTCAGCTTCCCGACTTGTTCAAGGACAGCTTCGGCGACAGCATTTTTCAGCACGAAGTCGTCTTCTGCGAACCTGTTGAATGCTTCTCCGTTGTACCTGAAGTCATTCGGCGACATATGGATGCCGTAGACGTCTCCGAATTTGCGGTTTATGGCATAAATCCCCTGCGTCATGTTCCCCGAGGTTCCGGCATCCACCAGCTTCAGATACATGGCGCATCCTATGACACAGCTTTGGTAATCCTGGCAGAACCTTATGGCCTTCAGGCCCTCCCCCGCCTGCTCCCATGCAGCCATGGTCCCGTATCCCAGAGAGATGAAGTCCCCGCAGTTCCGCTGCTCCGACTCGACCCGGCTCTGCATTCGGCCTGCTTCGTCTTTCAGGAAGTTGATGTCTACAAATTTTTTGAGCTCCGGCTTGCTCAGGATGCTGAACAGGAGCATGATTAAGCCTGCCAGAAAAATAACCCCTACCAGCGTCTTCATCAAAGATACGGCTCCTTTGCCCATTCACTCACATGCCCTTTCCAAAGTATGAGTTGAAATGAAGTCCAGATTGCCCCGTACAAAGTCGCTCGTTGTACCCTCCTTTATGATGTATTCAAAGCAGGTCACGACATTGTCTTTGCAGGACACCTCGCATTTGCTGTAGATGTCTTTGATTACGCTACACGTCGACAGGCAGTTGGTCATTGCATCGTATGATGAGAGGATGTAGCCCTTTCCGGCGCATCTCCTGTTGTCGCCTTCAGTCTGGGCATAGCATTTCTGGGCGACCTCTTCAAGGTCCCTTCCGCAGGCATCCCAGACCTTGCGGTACGGCCTCATCCTGTCCGGCAGTTTGTAGGTGTTCAGGATGGCGTCTGCGCTGTAGCGTTCAGAGCCTGTCATCCAGTCATTGCAGGAGCGGTACAGGCTGTCCATGGCATCCAGCCTCTGCTGGAAATTGGCTCCTGTATTCCATATATCCTCCACGCCCCCTTTGGCCCTCCCCATGATGCCGAAGCCTATGACCAAAACGGCGCCTGCAATAATGACTCCAAGCACCAAAGGCAGAACACTTTCGACTGCTCCTTTCATAGCAGACTTAGGCTTCCTGCTTATTTATTCTTATCTTCAGGGCACCTACCTTCATGGAGGCATGGCAGACTTGATAGTGCTTACCAATCTTGGGGCAAGGGCCATTATTATTGCGAGCCCGATTACAAAGAGTATTATGATTTTGAGCCAATCCATGCCTTCCTCAACTGCCATCATTCCCCGCCTCCGAACTCGTAGTTGTGCAGGAAGTACGGCACCCATGCAGGTCCGCTTTCCAAGGTTTCATCATAGTAGTACACAATTGCCAGCTCCACATCATTAAATGGATAGTCATACCTGAAGATGTCCAGTTTTTTCAGGATGCCTGCATCCAGAATCTGTTCGAATTCCACAGTTTCTCCGTCAACCTTCCGTTTAAGGTATATTTTGATGTCCTCCGCGGGAATGTCCACAGTGGTGGTGATTATCAGGCCGTCATCCATGAATTTGACCATCAGGTCGGTGCCTCCGACATCCTTTGAGGCTTGGCTGGTCCTTGTGACCAGCTGGAAGGCCAAGCCGAGGGATGCAATTATAAGCACAGTTGCAAATATCAGCGTCAGTATTCTGCCGGTGGAGATGTCAGCCACGGTTCCCCCCCTCCATTACAGTAATGCAGACAAGCTCACCGCACAGTCTGCCGGACACGACATAAACCCTCCCTTTTTTGAGTTGCTGTGTGCTGTTGTCGCTGATTTTGATGCCCTCCTCTCTGCATCCTTTTGGACCGCAGACATAAGTCTCCACCTTGAGGTCGAGGCCGGGCGAATAGACGATGCTTGATGCAATGCCCTTTTCAGCTTTTTCAATGACATCCCGGACAGTCTCAACTTTGCTGGTATGCGTCCTGGCAAAAAGCTGGTTTATTGCAACGAATGCCATGAGAAATAGGATTAAGGTTCCGACAAGACTCAACAGCGCCTTTGTCTCCAATCAGATACCCCCTAGTATGCCGGATGCACTTGAAAACATCTTAATCCCGAATCCAAGCAGTATTGCCAGTATTATCACCGCCAAGACCAGCCAAAGCACCCTCTCTTCACTCATTTAGAACGCCCCCACTATTTTTGCCATTGTATCCCCGATTGAATCGCCGACGAAGCCTGCGACTGTCTGCGGGTCCATATTGAAAGGCAGACCCCCTGAAATTAAAGCTATCGAAGTGCTGATTGCAGCAACAAACGAAATCACAATGAAAAACTTGTACACCATGTCCGCAGTTATCTTGTCCATTCCATCGCCTCATCCGAAGGGGTTCAGCCCCGCCCCCATGCCTCTTCCGAGCATGGCGGACAGCGCCCCTTTCAATATCAATATCTTACCTGCGTTGGATATAACAGCTTCTGCTGCTATCAACACTGCAGCCATTTGGATTATCATGGGCAGTCTGCTCATTATTATCACCGCAGAATCCATCAGATCCCAGACGGTCGAGCTTGTCATCAGTTGCTGCCTCCGTAGTACAGGACTGCATAGGCGGGCAGTTTCAGGAAGTACCTCGAGAGTCCGCCCCCTCTGGTCGCAATGAATGCAATGGTCAGTGCCAGCACTATGAACCCGACCACCAGCATTATCATTTCATGTGTTTCCATTACGACGCCCCCACTATCATGCCCGCTATTTTAGTTATGTGCGAGAAGAAGCCGCTCATTATGTTGGAAGCTGCAAGCACACTCATGAAGCCCCGGACCACCCAGCCGAGGGAGCCCATCAGCGCCATCACCGCCACCAGCAGAAGGATGAGGGTGGGGACCAGGTGCAACGCCCATTCCGAAAATGTCTTCATGCCATCACCGCCCCCGCCATGCCCCCGAAGAGGGTTGCAATAACCAAAGCAGTCAAAGTATATATTATGGTGCCATAGGCCACCAGCTTGCCCATATTGAGATACATGGTCATCTTCTCCCAGCCCTCCTCCAGGCCCCCCACCAGGAAGCCCATAACCAGCAGGGTCAGGATTACGTATATGCCCACTATCATCTGGAGGAAGCTGGGCTGGATGACCCCGCTGACATTGATGAAGTCTCCTATGTATCCATAGCCCGCGGACATGCCTCCCCCCATGACCCCCGTTATCTGCTGTGCAATATTCATGAGCAGGTTGGAGGTGATTTGGCCCAGGCCGACTATGGTCCCTGTAATCAAAGGGATGAGTATCATGCCCTGGAAGCGCAGGCCTGAAATGGATTCGGCCAGCATGTCCGTGATTTTATCCTTGACCTCCTGCATGGCCTGCAGGTATTTTGAAACGCTGATGGCAGTCAGGGCGGCGCTCTTCGGTCCTTTCTTGGCGCTCTTCATCAGCACATGCATTATATTCCGCACCAGGTTGCTCGGAAACTCGCGGAGCACCCCGTATTTTTCGTCGAACAGGCACCTTTCCACAGGCCACCCCAGGGTCCTGACTCGGTTGATGGTGGTGACAAAAAAGGCTTCAGTCTCGCTCCCCTTCATCCTCTCCGCCACATCCCTCATGGCTTCCTCAATCGGCACCCCCTCATTCATTATATTGCCGAGCTGGTAGAGGGCCGATGCAAACTCGCTTTCAAGCACATCCACCCTTTTTTTGATTTTCTGGTTCTCCTGCGCCCAGGCCAGCAGGTAGATGCCGGCAGGCACGCCCAGGGCCAGTATGCCCGGGATCGTCATGCCGACCCCGACAGCCTTGTTGTTGAGGGCTATGGATGAAAGCGAAGCGGGTTCAGCCATCAGCAGCAGAATCTGGAGCCCCATGAACAATGCGAAGATGATCAGCATGAGGGGCTTGGCGTTGAGCGTCAGCCCCATGAACTTGACTTTGTATGAAGGCTTCTTGTATTTGATTTCGCTGATGCTCCCCGGCCTCTTGCCGAGGATGTAGATGCTGATGACGGCCAGCATGACAGGGATAATGAAGTCATAGACCACCAGGAGCACCATGCCCATGTTGGAGGTTGACGAGAATACGCTTGCAATCGGGCCCATTATCAGCAGGAGCACCGGCAGCATGATGCCGAAGGCGTTGGTGGCCATGACAGGCAGGTCAAGCCCCCTGGCGAAGCCCTCCATTATGCCCTTGGTCCCGCCCAGGACTACCCTTATGGCTTTCTCCAGGCTCCTCCTCCTCATCGAGACGGACTCCTTCATACTCCCCGCAATGAGATACATGCCCTCCGCCAGATGAGGCGCCCAGTCCTTGACCTTTTTTGAATACCAGTTGAAGGCAGCCTCCATATCGGGCATCTTCCGGGTCTCCACCATCCAGAGCATGTACTTGAAGATCAGCCCCATGGGGTTGGGCATATTCTTGGCTGCAAAGGCCACGCTGGCTTCCAGATTGGGCGTCACCTCCATGGCGATGACCAGGTAGAGGATTGCCAGAGGGGCCTGGCCTATGATTTTCAGCTTGCGGAGCCTGGCCAGGTATGAAGGGATGTAGGCGAAGGCCCCGAAGACTATGAAGGGGAGGAGGACTGCCAGATAGGTGGTTATGGTGTTCCCCCCTATGAAGTAAACTGCAACGGAAACAGGCAGTGCCAGCAGGGCGGTTATTATGGCCAGGCAGAAGGCGTGCTTGAACCTGATGGCGAACTCGGCGTCCTCCATCTCCCGGTCGACTTTTTCGCTCTTTATGTCCAGCCCCACGAAGCCGTAGGCCCACTTGGCGGCGGTCTCGTAGAAGCCCAGATGGATTTCCTGCTCTTCCAGGAAAGTATCGTAGGACCTGCTTCTCTCCACAGAATCAATATATCGCAGGCATATTAAAGCCATTTCAACAAGCCCCGGCCTCCGGGCAAACCCAGGAGGTTCAGAGGCGTGCTTTCAGCCACCTCTCCCATCTGTCGTATATCTCCCGGGTGTCCGCCGAGCCCACCTCTTCCCTGACTTCTTCTTCAAAGAGGTGGAACATGTCGTTGGCAAGCACAGTGAAGTCGGCTTCCAGGAGCTCCGGCTTGCCCGTGGCCTGCGAAATTTCGACCAGCCTTCTCTTGGTTTTGGCCCTGAGCTCTATGTTCGCCCAGACCGCGTCAAAGTCGCCCGCCCACTCCCGCACCCTGCCGGCTATTGAATTGATTATCTCGCTTTCTCCGTCCATCAGGACGCTGGTGGGCTCAAGCCTGTCAGTCTTGGCGTTGTATTTCATCAAAGGCACAAAGCCTTTCTCCCTGAGCGGGTCGTCCTCCCAGTGCTTGCGGACCTCTGAGATTTCAACCAGCCTCCTCACCTTGTGCAGGCCGTCGGCGCTTTTGATTGGATTCGCCACTGCGATTATGTCAGTTGCCTTGAAGCTGGTCCTCGGCACGCCCAGGTCGTTCACCACCCTGTCGTAGACGCCGTAGGGGCTGTCGCCGTGGATGGTCCCTGCAACCACGTTGGCCAGCGCGCCGACCCTCATGGCTTCATACAAAGCCAGGGCCTCCTTGCTCCTGACCTCCCCGACTATCAGGGCGCTGTCCCCGAGCCTGAGGCTGGTCCTGATGCCCGCAGCTGCCGACAGCTCGCTCTCGACCGGGTTGATTGGGCTCTGCACTTTCATGGACTGGATATTGTAGCCCAGCTTCATCAGATACCTGACAGGAAGCTCAAGGGTGTCCTCCACTGTAATCACCCTGTACCTCCTCATAATCTCGACCATCAGGCTCTGGAGCATTGAGGTTTTGCCGGCGCCCCGCGTTCCGGCGACCAGCATGGTCCGGGAGCCGTCCACGAAGAAGCTCAGCAGGCCCGCTGCGAGGGGGGTGAGCATCTGGTGCTTTATGAAGAGCGGGAGCGTCCACGGCCTGCCCCTGTGCCTCCTCAGGGCGAAGCTCAGGCCGAACGGGCTCAGACTTCGGGTTATGGCGGCCACCCTGGCCCGCACGTCCTCAAACTCAATCTGGGTGTCCAGGACGGGGTTGCTCTCGTCAAGCGGCCTTCCGCTCATCAATCTGAGCCTGGCCGCCCATGCCTGGGTCTCCTCCACGGTGGGGTATATATTGGTCTCGCAGTCCTCTGCGTCTGCATGGTAGACAAAAATAGGGTTCACCAGCGGGGCGTTGATGGTGATGTCCTGTATCCTGTCGTCGCTCAGGAGCACTTCCAATATACCGAAGCCGACAGTCTCGCGTGTTATTATGCCGGCCAGCTTTTTGACATCGAGTTTTATCCGCCGGCTTTCCATATCCTCCTTCACCATGTCTATCGCAATATTGCGGACTGCCTCGCGGATTGATTCGGGGTCTATGAGCTCTTCTGATTTCGGCTTGTATGCCATGAGGCTCTCCTTTATCCTCTCCACCAGCTCGTATTCGACCTCGCTGAGCTTGAACTCGGGCGGGATCAGATGGTAGAAAAGCCTCACGCTGTTCGGCTGCTTGATTATGGTGACCTCGGAATCCCCGACTTTGTAGCTGTCTATCTCCTCCCCCACAGGGTACTGCGTGAGCAGTTTGGTGTATGTGAAGTTCGGCCGGACCGACGGCCGGAAAATCCTCCTGTAGATGGTCCGGTCTCCGACTTTGTAGCCTTCGAGCAGAGGCTCGACAAGTTTGATTATCTGCAGACCGCCGATGACTTCGAGTATTCTGTGGAGGACTTTCAGATATTTTTTCCGCAGGGCTTTGTACTGCGGGTAGATTTCCCTTTCCTGCTCAATCTCCTGCCAGTTTTTTTCCCTGCGGACTTCAGTGAAGGTGCCGATTGGGTCCCTCATGAACGCCTTGGGGATTTTTTTCACGAACTCAACCCAGTCCGCCCCGATGGGTGAATGGGGGGGCCTTACATCCCTTTCGGAAAAAAGCAGTTTCTCCAGGGACATGGCCACTCCCGTCAGCAGCAGGGTCTGCTGCTCGTCATACTCCCTTATCTTTCTTTCGACCAGGACTATGCGGTCGACTTTCCGGAGCTTGCGGATGGCGGTCAGCACCTGCTCCATGCAGGCTTCGCTTTCCTCGATCACCGGCGGGAAGGGGGCCCCAATCAGGTTCATCTCAAGAACGTTGCTGTTGCCCACCTTTTTCAGCTTGTAATCAATGGCCACAAAAACCGAAGGCTCCATACATATTTAAGTCATGAGCTCCAGCACAAAGAGCTCTTCAAAGCTGATTTTCCGGCTCCTGACTTTCCTGCACTTCCAGCCGTCCAGGGGTATTTTGGGGGTTATACTGCTCAGCAGGAGCAGGACCCTGCCCCCCGGCTTCAGGTGTTCTTTTGCGCCCTCCAGGAAGCGTGCTATGACCCCGCCGTCCCCGCAGTGCAGTTCGACATCGTCTTCATACGGCTCCGGCAGGTAGGGGGGATTGAAGACTATGAGGTCAAACTTCCCCGCGCCGGCCCCTCCATTCACATTTTCAAACAAATCAGACTTAACGGCCTCCACGTTTTTTATCCCAAAGGCATCCACACGGTCCACTGCTTCCTGCTGGATGTCCACGGCCACCACATCTTCAAACCGCCCGGCCAGTTCGCCGGCCAGGATTCCGGAGCCGGTCCCCATGTCCAGGGCCCGCTCCCCCCGCAGGTCCAATCCACGGATGGCATCGAGCATCAGCTCGGAATCCTCGCGCGGTTCATACATCAGCAGACCCCCCTGTCGCAGATTTTAAATTTCGTGCTTTGGCCTTCCTTCTTCCACGGGTGCTTCAGCAGGGTTGCCTTCCTTTCCCCCGGCCGCCTCCCCTTCTCCAGCAGGAGGATGGTCTTCGCCCAGTACTTGGCCACGTCCCCGCTTACAATCCTTTGCTGCTTCTTCCACTCGTAGATATGGCCCGTCACCGCCACGGGGATTTTCTGGACCTCCGCGAATTTGGCCAGGCCGGCCATCTGCTTGGCCAGCATCCAGTTGGCCTCATCAGGGTTCTTGGCCAGGCAGAGGCGGTAGAGCATGACCATGCTGTCCACCGCCAGGAAGTCGCAGTCTCCAAGCCACATTTTTTCAAGCAGGTCGAACTGCTCCTGGAATCTGACAATCCGCCTGATTCTGGCATGCAGGGCTCCCACCTGCTCCACCCGCTTCAGGCTGATGCCTTCGGTGTCAACAATATAAGGGTGCTCCGCGGATTTGGCCAGCTGGAGGACCAGGGAGGTCTTGCCGGTCCCCGCCTTCCCAACTATCATGAGGATTTTTCCAGGCTCCGGCTCCCCTACAAGTTTGTCGAGGCCGGCGTGGCCGAAGACCACCACACTGCGGGAAGCTTCAGGGCCTTAAAATACCGGCACATCGGCATTCCCGGGCAAAGCCTTAACCTTCCAGACTGCAGTATAGCTGAAGACTCCCATGGAAATCAACTGTCCTGAGTGCAACGAAGGATGGTCCGATGAAGGGGGTCAGGGCCGGGTGACCTACTACCAGTGTCCGAAATGCGGAGCAGTGTTCAGCATCGAGAGTGCAGTGCAGATTAAACTTCCAGTGTTCCAGTGAGCGGATTCCTCTCCTTTTTTATTCCGGCCCTTTCTTTTTTTCCATGCTCCCGCGACAGCTTGCAGTCCAGCTTGACAGGCTCCAGGGCTTCAATGCCCCGAAAGCCCACCTGGAGCAGTGGCGGACGCCGGGGAGTATTGCAGCGGAGATGGTCTTCCTGGCAGGGGTCGAAGGCCGGAAGATCCTGGACTTGGGGTGCGGGACGGGGGTCTTGGCCATAGCAGCCAAGCTCGCGGGCGCTTTGGAGGTCACCGGAGTCGAGCTTGATGAGGACGCCCTCGAGACTGCACGCCGGAACTCGGAGGGCATGGAAATTGAATGGGTGCACGACAACGCCCTCCACTACAGCCCCGGCAGGAAATTCGACGCAGTCATTATGAACCCTCCCTACGGTTCGGTTGTCAGAGGGATTGACAGAAAAATGGTGGAAAAGGCCCTGCAACTTGCGCCGGAAGTCTACAGCCTGCTGAGCATCTACAGCCGGCAGTTCTTCACTGAAAAATACGGGGCGGAGGTCCTGCGCACCTATGAATTCCCTCTGAAACGGCAGCAGCCCTTCCACAGAAAAAACAAAAGCATATTGGGGGTTGATCTGTTGCTTTTCCGCCGGCACTTTGATTTTTAAATACTCCCCCCTGCTCTTTTATGATTTGGCACATATCGTGGTTTCAAGACTTGGAAGAACCCACGTCATGGGAGAGGGAACAGGGTGTCAAGAGGAAGAAAAAACTCGCCGATAAAAAAACCGAGTTCAACCAGCTTTATGCTTGGCTGATGTCGTATGCCAATTATTTGTGGATACATGGAGCCGGCAATGTTGAAGATAAGAAAGCCCGCAACCTCCTGGATGCATCAAAGAAAAATATTTGGTTTGAGCTTCATGGAGACTATTTTGAATTGGATTTTCCAAAAGTAGTTTATGGAGGCGTTAGCCCCAAGTTTGGTTCATATCTGCATGGAACCCGAAGGATGGTTCCCGTATTCAGCAATCCGAATACAGAGGTCTTCAGAAAATTGGCGGATGAAAAATACGAAGATTTATGCAACAATATATCCATCTGGAAAAGCAGGATAAATAAGAAAGGCGGAGGAAATACAGAGGTTGTAGTTGTGGATGGCTTAATTGAAACAATTAATCCGTATAAAATTTTGAAACTCAACACTTGTGTTAAAGAGCTTTCAGAATATATACAAGAACTTGATTCCGGAAAAGCACCACAAATGTGAATGTTATTCTATGTAGATTGCAGGCCTGAACGGCATGGCCTTTACTGCCTTTTTCATCGGGTCGTAAGACTCATTCACTTTTATTTCTGCTCCAAATTCACTTTTTAGAATTTTATCCGCTTCTTTAATCAGGGACACTTCATCGATTTTGCTTTGATCTTCGATTTCCCAGACTCTGTTTTTCACAAAAGATGAAATAATTTTTGCAGCTTCCGCAGGATTCTTGAATTTCTTTATCTTTTTCAAAGCATTGCTCTTCTCCTTGGACACCAGCTCAAGGGCCTGCCATTTCCATTCGGGTGCCGTGTATAAATAGATGGTTTTCGGCGTTTTTTCTGCCATTTTTATCATGTTTCGGATGTCCTCCAGGATATTTTGGATGAACGCCTCCTGTTTTTCAGCTTTATTGTCTATCAGGTCTTTTCGGACTTTTGGGAGTCTGGCAGTAGATATAAGCCCATTGCCCCCGAAGCGTTCCCAATACTCTTCAGCAGTATGCGGGATTACTGGAGACAGTATTATCAGCCAGTCTTTGATAATGGTTCTTAGTATGCCGTAAGGTTGGCTGTTCCTTCTTTCAAACCACCGGACATCGTTGAGCATTTTGAAGAAAATTTCAATAAGTGCTTCCCTGAATCTAAATTCACTCATCATCTCTATTGCAGAGTTCAGTGAATTGTAAAATCTTGACAGAATCCACTTGTCCGATGAATCATTCACAGGTCTTTCCTGGACGGATTCACAAGCATCAAGAATTTCAATGAACTTTTCAAGTTTTCTCTGCACCGCACTGACATCTTTTTCGCGCCAATCCACAACAGCATCCATGTCTGCTGAGCTGGTAACATAAAGACGATACAGATCCGCCCCATACTTTTTTTTCACGTGATTGAGCGGAATGACATTGCCCTTGCTTTTGCTCATCTTCATCCCCTCCCGGATGAGCATTTCATTCAATGAGATCCCCTTCGGCCACGCGGCTTCCGGGAAGATGGCCAAATGGTGCATTATGAAAAAACTGAGGTGGTTGCTGATATGGGCCGGAGCGGTGTGCCTGTGGTCGTTGGGATACCAGTACTCAAAATCAGCGCGCGCCTGCTTCAGCATATCAACGCTCAGCCCCGTTTTTTCAGCGATTTTATTGATGTTTCCTTTCCCGAGGAGCAGGAAGTCGAAGACATCGGTGGTGAGCTTTTCGGGCTTTATTTTGTTCAAATACGGCACGATAATGTAGAATGCCATGTAGATGGTGGAATCCGACAATGATTCAATAACCCAGTCCTTGTCAAATGGGAATTTAGTCCCAAGCCCTTTTCTTCTTGCGCAGGGACGTTTGTCCAGCCAATCAACAGTATCCAAGAAAAGTTTCCTGAATTTGTCCGGATAAATCAGCATGCTTTCCAAATGCCTGCGGGTTTGGTCTTTCCATTTTTTATCGCTGTAGTCGATGAACCATTGATTGTCCAGGACTGCGACGGCAACGGGAGACCCTGTTCGGGTTATTGCCGGCCTGCTGGTTTCATAAAATAAAACTGCTTTTCCTTTCTTTATTAATTCGTTCTTGACTTCATTTTTTATAGTATGAATTGCAATTCCTGAAAATTGTTCACACTTATCGTTCAATACTCCCGAATAATATTCTGCCTTGTAAATTTCTTTTGTTGCCTCTTCCAATTGTGAATCTTTTTGGTTTCTGATTCCCATTTGTTCACAAATTTCTTTTGCAGGGATTCCATACCCGGGGATGTCGATGATTACAATGGGTTCAATTGAATCTACAACTTTTCCCCATTTTTCATGATACTTTAAATCCACCAATGCCATGTAGTCATAAGGGGCATGGGCAGGAACAGAGTAAACGACCCCCGTTCCATTTTTAGGGTCGACAAAATCTGCAGGCAGGATGGGGACTGTTTTGCCGGTTGGTGTTTTTACACTGCCACCTATGAAGTATTTGCCTTTTTCTCTTTTCAGGATTTTGACCTTTTTGCCTTGTATTTTCAGCTTTTTAACGGCGTTTTCACTGACCACCCACCTTTCTTTGCCGACATCTACGACGACATAATACTTGTCCGGGTTGAGCCAGATATTGGTGGCGCCGAAAACAGTTTCAGGCCGAAGAGTTGCAGCGATGAAAAATCCGAATTCCGATTCGAAGTAGAGCCCTGTAAATTCATTGATTGAAACTTTGTTTGTATCCCCATCCACAATATCATCTTCACCAACAGGCTGGTCGCCGTCAATGCTCCAGAGAATCGGATATTTTCCTTTCACTAAAACTCCTTTTTCTTTAAGTTTTGTGAATTGCCACTCAATAAATTTATTGTATCTCGGCATCCCGGTGTTAAACTTCCTAGTCCAATCTATGCTGTATCCTATTGATTTGAAATCGATTTGTATTTTATCTGCAAAATAGTTTGCAACATTTTTCGGTTCCTTGAAGCTTTCCAAAATTTTGCTGATTTTTGGGTGGTCATCGCCCTCATAAATCCGAAGGTATTCCCTGTAAAGTGCGAGTGTTTTGGTGTCTTCTTTTTTGATTTTTTCACTGATGCTCAGAATCGGAGAACCAGAGATGTGGAAAGCCATTGGAAACAGGACGTTGAAACCCTGGAGCCTTTTGAAGCGGGCAATGACATCGCCGAGGGTGTATGTCCGTCCGTGGCCGATGTGGAGGGCCCCGCTGGTGTATGGATAAGGGACCGTAATGAAAAACTTTTTCTGGCCGGGTGCGTTCCGAGCCTTTGGAACAAAGGTTCTTTGCTCGTCCCACCGCTTCTGCCACTTGTCTTCATAGGTCTTCCATTTCATATTCCTGCAAACCGCCTTAATTGATAAATTTTACTCACTGCTCCACCACACGCAGAATCCCCGGGCGTGGTTCATATATCTCTCCATCGTATTTCAAATCGTCTATGTAGCCCTGGCTGTCCGGCCATTGTTTTGCGATATCCTCCCGCAGCACTTCCCCTTTTCCGCGGATGAATGCAAGAATTTCATGCTTTGGCCCGTCTCCCCCCGCATCCGCGAATTCCAGTTTCCTTAGCAGCTCCCAGTTTATGTCGTTGAGGACGGAGAATCCATCAGGGACAAGATACAGGACATCCTGGAATGTCCTCGGCCTGCCAACGATTTCGACTAAATCGCCCAGTTTGGCTTTTTTCATGAGTTTAAGATTATTTCCAAAAAATCTAGCCTGGATAACACCAGTTTCATCGTCTATTGAGAAGAATCCGTATGTTTTTTCATAGTTTTCAAATATTTCAACAATCCTCCCCATCACTCTGACATTGGAGACCTCCCCCGCTTTTGTTTCAACCCTCAAGCCTTTTTCATCGCTTATGACTCTGCCCGCCAGCAGAAGTTTGATGGGGATTTTTTTGGCCGCCCTCACACAAAACATCGCGTTTTGCCATTAAAAACCTTGCAGTTAGGCATATATCTCTTTGATGCTTTTTGATAGTGTGAAAGCGGTCTCCCCTGTCCTGACAACTGTCCTGCTGCTTTTGATGGTCCTGGGGGCTGCAGGCGGGTACACTCTTTATGTGACCCTGATGCAGGGCAGGATAATCAACCAATACGAGGAGAATGTGGTCTACCCCGTGAATCCCCCCCAGACCATGGGCATCATCTGCTACCCCGGCTACGGCTTCCTGGATGTCATGAACACTTCCGCCGGCGGAATTGTAGGGACAGTGGATTATTTTGTCAAGTCCGGGGATGTGGTTTTGTCCGGCCAAAGAACTGTGAACATTTCAAACTATGGGCGGATATACTTCCCGATACGCGGGGGTGTGAACACAAAAGTGAATTTTGAGCTTTACACTCCGGACTGGAAGATAACAGATTACTGCACTGTGCGTGAGGATAAAAATCTCCGCCTCTATCTTCCTTTCGATGAGGGAGCAGGGACTGTGACCAAAGACAAATCAAAATACAACGGCGATGTAACTGTGTATGAAGCTGAATGGGATGTGGGAAAATCGGGGCATTCCTTGGATTTTGATGGCATTGATGATTATGTTGAAGTTTCAAATTCTGCTGACCTGAATTTAACTGATGCAATTTCAGTCCTGGTTTGGGTGAAGCCCACTGCCAATGACGGGGCTTATCAGGCTTTTGTTTCCAAAGACTATGCCGAGACCTGGGCAATTCTGCAGTACAGCAACCAGGATAGATTCCGCGCATATCTGGTTACTGATGCCGGCAGCCAGTCTCAAGAGATGGCGGCATTCACTGCCGGCAACTGGTACCATGTTGGATTCACATATGACCAGTCTTCGGGCGAACTGAAACTTTATGTGAACGGCACGCAATACGGCTCCACCATTTCAACTTCAGGTTTTATACAAACCAACAGCCAGACTGTTGGCATTGCCAGAGACGGCGATTCCGGCTATCCTGCCGATGCTGATATTGATGAAGTCCGCATTTATGATGAGGCCCTCCCTGCAGACGCCATTTACGCCATATACGAAGCCTATAAGTAGTGCTGAAAGGCTTAAATCCCTCTTCTGCCCAGTTCTTCTATGCGCGGAGCTTCCGTAACGGTTTCGGCAATTCTGCTGATTTTGGTTGCAATCTTTGCGGGGAGCGCCGTTTATTTTTCAATTTCCAAAACACAGAACAAAATACAGAACAAGGCATCGGAGATTATGGTGTCTCCAAAACTCGAACCCAAGATAGTGAATTATGAGTGCTTTGAAAACTATGCATATTTCCTGATCTTCATGAATCAGGACGAGGTTATGAAAGGGAGCGTGCCGTATCTCATTGAGGAGGGCTCGGATGTCATCCGGTCCGGCGGATTGAGTGTGAATATAACCCGCAAGGGGGAAATATATTTTCCAGGACCGTTCAAGAAAGGGCACGGCTATCGGCTGACTATCAGCACCAATGATTGGGTGATGACTCGGAGATGCACCGCCAAGCTTCATCCCGCCCTTATGATGCACCTGCCCTTTTCAGAAGGCAGTGGGGCCCGGCCGAAGGACAGGACCAGCTATGACAATGACGGCACTCTGACCGGCGGTTCGTGGGTGGGCGGAGTGAATGATAATGCCATACTTTTTGACGGTTCTTCCGACTATGTTTCGGTTTCAGATGATGCTGATACTCTCCGCCCTGCCCAATTCACTCTGTCGGCATGGATTTACAGGGACAGCAACGATGCCAATCGGGAAGGCATTGTCGCCAAGCAGGACGGAACCAGCGGGTTTGAGCTCAGCTCGCTTTCCAACGGAAATGTGCAGATTAATGTAACCGGCAGCGGAACAAGCACACAGGTGACTGCTTCAGTCGCCAACAGTGAATGGACGCACCTCACTGCAATTTACAACGCAACCCACGTCCTGCTTTACAAAGGATGCACCCTTGCCGGCAGCGCCCCTGCCAACTTCTCGTCCGCGCCTTCGCAGCTCTATGTAGGCAAGACTGACGCAGGGTTTTTTGACGGCGCCATTGATGAGGTCCGCTTTTACAATATCGCCCTTACTCCAAGCGAAATGTCGGCATTCTGCCAGGCTGAAACTGTACAGGCGGGCGCCTATTCGGGGTAAAGGTTTTAAAGCCCCATTCCGACCCCAAGCATGGATATAAAGATGCTCAGCAAGAAGGACAAGGAGTGGGTCGTGGAATTGACCAGCGAGGACCATACATTGGCCAATCTCCTGCGCGAGCTGAGCTGGGAGAATGGAGGGGAGGCCGCCTACAGGCTGGAGCACCCCCTTGTCGGCAAGCCCCGGATGAAAGTGGTGGCCAGGAATCCAAAAAAAGTGCTGGAAAAGACCACCAAGCAGATAATCCGAATGTCCAAGACTTTTGAGAAAGCCTTTGAATAATTTTTTAAGTTTTGCCCTTCCGGATTGGATGGCTGTAAAAAGGGTCCGCTCCCGTGTGACTAATGTCCAATTGGAACAATTGTGGAAATTATTGCCTGAAAAAGAAAAAATGAATCACGAATATTATGAAGGTCCGACGCCCCATAATATTTATTTTGATTCTGAAACTGCAGAACTGAAGGATTCTGAAAAATACCCCGGCAGAAAATATCTTGGCTTTGATGATGAGGGCAGATATCACGGGTTTGAACTTTTTTCACTTGAACACAGCCTGGATGATGTTTTATCCAGAGAAGGGCTTCTTTCACAGCCTTTCATACTGCGCGGGGATGTCAAAATAATAACACTTTCAAGGGGGCAGCTTTATGCCTCCAAATTCCACATATACAAGACAGTGGCGGAAATTGAAACCGTTGTTGCTCCGAAGGATTCAGAGGCGTGCAGAAAAGCAAAAGAGCTGGCAGAGCGGGCGGGCTTGAAAGACGCCCAGTGGTACAGCCTCGACATAGATGCGTCATACGACATTGCCGATGCAAGCTGAGTTGCAGAAAGGCTAACCATATAAGGGCGGGCGACTCTGATTGGATGGCCGCGGAATCGGAGGAGATCCTGGCGGAAGGGGTCTACTATTTTGAAGTCTTGGGAGAGAAAGGGAAACTCGAAAAAGTGAAGGGCGTCAACCCTCCTAAAAAAGAATTGGAGAGGTTCATGCTCCCCCGAATAGAGCGATTTGCTGAAGCTTCCCAGCACCCATACAGCATATCAATCGATGTTTTTTTTGAGCTGCCCATCTGGACAGTTTATGCAGGGTTTCCCATTGAAGGCAAAGTCCTGACGACACCCGAAGGAGAAGTGAATGACTTTTTGATTAAGGGGGCTCCGGACAAAGGGAACAGCGAAGTCTGGATTTCCGCCTACAAGCAGGCAAGTCTGATGCCACGCACACTGTTCTATCTCAACGCGGTTGATACACCAATCTCCCTCGGTTTGAAAGGCAAAGCAGGAGTCGCCCGGTTGAACGGTCCGTATCTGTCCCTGCTGAAAATGACTTTGGGCAGTGAAGACGAGCCCGACCGCTTCGATATGCACCTTTTTGACAGTGCATCGGCGATCTACAAGCAGGTCAAGAGCCACGTCGCCGACACAGGCATGGAAACCTATGTGGGTGTTTTTGTAAGAGGGACTCTTGTCAAGAATGGGAATTTCGGCGCATCAAAAAAAGAAGCATCCCGGGGTTTTGTCTAGACCTGCCCCAGGAACATCCAGAGCCTGCGCCACCACTTCCTCTGGTCCTTCCAGGGGATGCCTCCCAGCAGGTGTGCAATTTTCCTGATTTCCGTGGCTGCCGGTGAATTGGGATAGGAGAGGACGACGGGATTCTGGATGGCGATGGACCTCCGGACTGCGATGTCCTCCGGTATCTTGCCCATCACTTCCATGCGCATGACATTCTCAATCATGACGGCGTTCGGCTCGAGCTCATGGACAGTGGACCTGTTCAGCACGATGCCCATCACATGCTTTTTCATGTCGCCTGCAAAGAGGGCCGCGCGGTAGGCGTTGGCCAGCGAGGTCCATTCGGGCGTCGCCACCACCATGACTTCTTTGGCAGGAATCAAGGCCGACCTGGCGTCATCCCCCAGCCCCGGGGGCGTGTCGAGGATTATGAAATCGTACTTCAGCTTCCGCATCTTCCTCTTGAGCCTTTTGTAGACATCCCTGCTGGCGGCGACCTCCATGTCCTGGCTTCCCGGGATTATGTGCAGGCCGCATTCGTGCTCATAAAGCGCATCGCCCAGCTGGTTCTTGCCCTTCAAGGCCTCCCAGATGGTGACTTCCGGAGAGAAGCCGAGCTGGAGGGCCACATCAGGAGCGGTGAAGTTGGCATCAATTATGCAGACTCGAAAACCAAGCATCCTCAAAGCCAAGCCGAGATTGATGGTCAGGGTGGTCTTGCCGACCCCCCCTTTCCCTGCGGTAACCGCAATTATTCGCACGCGGGGGTTACTCCTGGCTTATTAAAAGCGTCTTTGACAACTCTGGAATTTTAATTTTTTGCCCTTTCAGCGGTCAGCCACCTGCCCATCGGACTGTTTTTGGTTCCCGTCTTCCCGCGAGCCCAAAATTTTCTCCGCGGTCTTCCTTCCCACCAGCCCGGCAAGCCTGTCCATGCTGATTTTCCCGATGTTGGCTGTTGTTATGTCTGCGTTGTAGAGCTTCCTCGCCCTCACCCTGCCGACGCCCGGCAGCTGCACAATGTCAAGCAGCTCCGACCGCACCCCGTGCTTGAGCCTCATCACCAGCTTCTTCAGGTCCTGCCGGGGCCCCCACTTGGTTTCGACCACCTGCTCAAGGGAATGGGCCAGCCACTCGGTGTTGGAAATGTAGTTGCGCAGGTCGCCGGGTGCAATCCCGAACCTGTCCAGGATCAGGTCTTCGCCCTCTTCATTTATCCAGGCGCGCACTATATTGGCCAGCTTGAGGGCCTGCAGATACAGCTCAAAATCCAGGTCCCATGCTGCGGGCGGTTCAATCAATTCATCCCTTTTTGCAACCAGCAGGGCCATCAGCTCTTCTTCCTCAGACCTGCGGATTTGGGGCAGGTTTATGTCCCTGCTCATGCAGGCGAGATGCAGGTATCCGAAATCAGAAGTAGGCTCAAATTTCTCAATCCATCCCATTGCAGTGAACGGGTCTATGTAAAGTTCAGCCACCCTGCGCCCCATTTCTGTTGCTTTTATTACCGGGCCGTCTTCAAGAAAACCCCACGAAATCAACTGCGTCAAGACTTTCAGCCCCATCTGCTTCACACGCCTGGCATTGCCGAACTGGTGTGCATAGAAACTGCGCTCCATAAATTTTTCAATATCCATTTGTGTGAACGCAAATCCAGATGCAAATAACCCAAGGATTTCCTTCCGCATAGTTGGTTCGTATGCAAGCTGGCTCTGGATGTTCTCAACCTGTCCATTCACGTAGTTTGTGAAGACCCCTTCGGGATTTGCCGAATTCACAATTGCTTCCCCTTCACTGTCATATCCCGGGCGTCCTGCTCTCCCGACTGCCTGCTTGTAAAGTGAAACAGGCCACATGCCTTTGAACCACCTGAGGTTTTTAATCACCACACGCCGGCTCGGCAGGTTTATCCCTGCGACAAGAGTGACTGTCGATGCGAGGACTTTAATCAGGCCGGCCTTGAACGCGTCTTCAACAAGGAGCCTCTGTTCATTCACAAGCCCGGCATGATGGAAGGCTCCGCCCCTCTTCAGGACTCCTGCCAGCCTTTCACACTGCCGGGTTTTGTTCGGCAGGGCCTCCAGGACTTTGTCCGCAACTATGCCCAGGGCTTTTTTTTCATCCTCCGTCAGGTATTTCTCGGACAGCTTGGCCACTGTTTCAGACTGGGCTTCGGCACCCCTCCGTGTGTTCGTAAAAATCAAGGTCTGGTAGTTTTTTTTGAGGCTGTCTTCCACCAACCCCATCAACCCCGGATTTTTTGATTCCAGCAAATCTGTTGAGTTGTCTGACCAGCGGATGGTGCGCTCAGTGAATACACCTTCCCGCAGGGGAACAGGCCTGAAATCACTCAACAGCAAATCCGCTTCCATCCAATCCGCCATCTCTTGTGAATTGCCGACTGTGGCTGACAGTGCCAAAATTTTCCGGCTTTTCATTTTAACAATCAAGGTTTCAATCACCGGGCGGTTTCCCATTTCGTGAATTTCATCAAAAATCATCAATCCGATTTTGTCCACCCATCCGGGCCGGTGCCTCAGCAGTGCGTCAAGTTTTTCATAAGTGCAGACAATAATGTCTGCATTTCCCAGCCATCTGTCATTTGAATCGAAATCGCCGACACTAATCCGCGTCCTGAAAGGAAATTTTTTGAATTCACGGTATTTCTCAAAAGCGAGCGCCCGCAGAG
>CAZJUS010000002.1:0-48520 GCA_964549355.1 Candidatus Undinarchaeota archaeon
AACGCTACGGCGTTCGACCACGTGGCCTGCCTCCGGCAGGCCGAACAGTTTTGCGCTTCGCGGCTCAGCAGGCAGAGTAGTTTTTGGCCAAGCTTTGCGAACGGCTTTTACGAAAGCCGGCAACGGTGGCCATCCCTCGCCCCGCTCCGCGGGCTCGGTGTTCACTACCCCCGTGTCAAGGAACAGTTTTATTAAGCCTGAATTTTGGGAAGAAAGTGAAAATAGGCCAGTTCGTTGAAATTGAATACAGCGGACGACTTGAGACCGGGGAGATTTTTGATTCAACCGACCCGAAGGAGTTCAAGGAAGCAGGAGGCCCCGTCACCATTATCATGGGTGCGGGCCACCTCATCAAGGGCATAGAGAAGGCCATGCTGGAAATGAAGCCGGGCGAGGAGCGCGATCTGGACATACCTCCTGAGGACGGCTTCGGCAGGAGGGACCCCAAACTCATCAAGCTTTTCAAAGTGAAGGAGTTCCGAAAGCAGGATGTAGTCCCCTACCCTGGACTGCGGGTGACTATAGACAGCAAGCTGGGTTCGGTGGTGAGCGTCAATTCCGGGAGGATCATTGTTGACTTCAACAACCCCCTGGCGGGGCGCAGGCTCATCTATAAAATAAAAATCAACAGAGAAGTCAAGGACTTGGACGAGCAGCTGAAAGGGTTGCTGAAGTTCCACTTTGGAAAAGCCCTGGCATACAAGAAAGAGGGGGACAAAATCCTGATAGAGGATGTCCCTGACTTTGCCCGGGAGCGTCTGCGGACTGAGCTGCTGACATACACAGCTTTTAAAACTGTGGAGTTTATTGATAGGAAGACTGGTGATATGAATGAAAAAAATGATCAAACAGGCAAAAATGACCAAAAAAAGTAAAGAGGAATACGAGAAGTTCCTGAACAACCACAAGCCCAATATCAAGGTGCTTGGTGTCGGCGGTGCCGGGGGCAACACTGTTGTAAGGCTTTTGGAGATGGGTGTTGAGGGCACTGAGATGGTGGCCATCAATACAGACGCCCAGGATTTGGCCAAGATTGAAGCGCCTGAAAAGGTGCTCATCGGCAGGGAGCTGACCCGCGGTCTGGGTGCAGGTTCTGATCCGAATGTCGGCGAGCAGGCGGCCAAGGAGGATTCAGCACTCCTCAAGAAGGCCATAGGCAACCCCGACCTGGCTTTTGTGACATGCGGTCTGGGTGGTGGCACCGGCTCCGGTGCAGCACCCATAGTGGCCGAGCTGGCCAAAAAATCCGGGGCTCTGACAATAGCAGTGGTCACCCTCCCTTTCAACAACGAAGGCATACTGAGGTGGGAGAACGCCCGCTACGGCCTTGAGCGCATCAAGAACCATGTCGATGCAGTCATTGTAATCCCCAACCAGAAACTGCTGGAGATAGTGCCTGACCTTCCGCTTATAACAGCTTTCCGCGTGGCTGACGAGGTGCTCTCCAACGCAGTCCGTGCAATTACAGTCATGGTCACCAGCCAGGGCATGGTCAATGTGGACTTTGCCGATTTGAGGGCGGTCATGACCGGTGCAGGGACCGCCTTGATCGGCGTCGGCGAAAGCGACTCGGAGAAGAGGGCGGAGGAAGCAGTCTTCAAGGCTGTCAACAACCCCCTGCTGGATGTGGAGCTGTCAGGCGCCAAGGGGGCTTTGATTTACATTGAAGGGGGCAAGTCCCTCAAGCTGGAGGAGTCCTACAATATAATAGACCTGATAAGCAAATACCTGAGCAGCGATGCCAAGATGATTTGGGGTGTCGGCCTGCCCGACGAGAGTCTGGGCAATACAGTCCGGGTCCTGGTCATCCTTACCGGCGCCAATATCGGCAAATTCTACTACCCTGAGGGGGAGTCGATGGAGGCCCGGGAGAAGGAAAGGATGGGAGATGAGCTCGGCATTGAGTTCGTAGAGGTCGAAGAATGAGCTGGAAGGACTACAAACGGGTAATCAAGATAGCCCGCAAGCCGACATGGCAGGAGTTCAAGCAGTCTGCTGTCGTGGTGGGCCTGGGCATGATTGCCATCGGCCTGATTGGCATGCTTTTCAGCTTTGTGTTCAGCTGGATTGGGATTTGAGACACTGAAAAGGTGAAAAAATGATATTTGCGGTAAGAACGACGCTGGGGAGGGAGTATGCGGTGGTTGAAAATATAGCAACCGCCACGAGGAAGTTCGGCTACAAAATTTATTCTGCTTTTGTGCCCAAGGATGTGAAAGGCTATGTTTTTGTGGAGGCCCCCAGCTCTTCCGATGTGCGCGAAGCCGTCACGGGCATACACAATGCCCGTGGCGTGGTCGACAAGCCGGTCACTATTGACGAGGTTGCAAACAGCATTGAGTCCAAGCAGGTTGAAGTCAAGCTCAAGAAAGGCGACCTGGTTGAGATAGTGAGCGACCCGTTCCGGGGCGAGAAGGCAAAAGTTATAAGGGTTGATGAGGTCAAGAGGGAGGTCACAGTCGAAATGATAGAGGCTGCGATTCCAATCCCGACCACCCTGCCGGTGGAGACGGTGAGGATAATCAAGTCCGCAGAATGAGCAGGTGATGAGATGTCAATGAAGGTAATGGTGTTCCAGATTCCCGCAGGGGAGGCCACTCCAGGCCCGCCTCTGGGCACTGTCCTGGGGCCTCTCGGTGTTCCGACGCCGCAGATAGTGGCCAAGATGAATGAGGCCACCAAAGAGTTCAAGGGCATGAAGATGCCGGTCACCCTCAAGGTCGACATGGACACCAAGCAGTTCGAGGTGGAGGTCGGCTCCCCCCCGACTGCAGGCCTGATAAAAAGGCTCATCGGCCTCGAGAAAGGCACTGCCGACGGCTCTGTCGTGGGCGACATCACCATGGAGCAGGTGAAGGAAGTGGCCCGGCAGAAGATGAAATTCATGAATGCCCCGGATGAGGAGGCGGCTGTCCGCGAGGTGCTCGGCACATGCAGGAGCATTGGCTTGACTGTGGACGGGAAGCCGGTGAAGGAGCTCCTGAAATCCTGAGCCGGTTATATGAGTGTTTTTTGGCGGTATTCGGGTTGGCCTTTCCTTATGAACAGCTTTTCCACATCAAAGCACTCGTCCAGAATTTCCCTCCACTGCGAAACGCCTGCAACCTTTGACACATCCGTTGCGAAATCGCCCACGTAGGCTAAAAAAATTTCCGGTTTTTCATGGCCGCCGTAGTCCATATCCTCGTCCCATCCGATTTGTATTGTCACCGCTTCTATTTCATCCCTTCTGATATTGTACGATTGCCCCACCTCCCCCACTCTGAAGCTGTGGAATTTTTTTGGGTCGAAGACAAACCCCCTCGCCTGCCGGTGCATATCGTATTTTTCCAACTGCAGTGCTCTGAGATGCTCAAACACCTGCATCAGCTTGTCTCTGAACTTCTCGAAATAAGTTGCGTCCAGCCCTCCCTGCCGGTATTCGGAAAAACAAGGCATGGCCTCTGCCATTGCATCCAGCTCCCCGGGGGCAGGGGCGGGAAGATATCCGCCGTCCATGGAAAGGCGTCCGCCGTCCATGGAGTCTTTGGAGAGCCTATTTTTAAAATGAGCGGGGCGCCTCAGGCGTCCCTGTAATTTTCGTCCAAAGTTTCCCGCTCCACCAGGCGCATCGGCACACCTGAAAAAATGCTCATGGGGTCCTCCTGGTATGACCTTATCAAGTCGTATTTTTCCAATTCCCGGTACGGGGAGGCTCCGCCGTCGCCCGCACCGCCATCAACACCGGCATATTGTCCTCTTTTTTCTTTTTCCATTTGATCACCGAAGAAAACAGCGGTGACCCTACCGCAACAGCATAATAAGCATGTCGAGGCAGAGTCTGCTTTGCATTGTGGAGTGTTGGTCCCGCGGTATATAAATGTTTACGCACCGACAACCATATTATTCCCTGCCGTCAGCCTTTCTATGCAGATTCTCGTTGCCATAGATGAGCTCAGGAAGATAGAGGCCGAAACCGGCCTGAAGCTCAGGCGCCTTAAAAAGGCCGGCCTCAAGTGGCGCATGCCCCCCGACTGGGACGAAAAGAAGTTCGACGCCCTGGTGGTGGAGGTGCCGGACGATGCTGCGCCCGGCATTTTCGAGAAGTATAAAATTAAATTTTTGAGGAAGGTTTAATTTTGCGGAAATTGCCGGCATGAATTAATGGCATGTCAATCTTAAATTATATAAACTTATATAATATATTAACACCATGGTTGAAGTTCAAAAACCAATTTTACACTATCCCCGCTTGGACACTGTCCTGATGATTGAAAAATTCATTAAGGAAAACAGCGGGGACTTCAAGAAGAGCAAGTTGTGGAAAAGTCTGCCGAAAAAAGTGATGTAT
Organism: Candidatus Undinarchaeota archaeon; assembly: GCA_964549355.1. GTDB lineage: Archaea > SpSt-1190 > SpSt-1190 > SpSt-1190 > SpSt-1190 > JAAOXW01. Next base: position 4,331 of record CAZJUS010000002.1, read on the forward strand.
CAAACTTTTTGTGTGGTTATTGATTATCTTATTGAATCCGGAAAAGTTGGAGTGGACCGCGAAGGTCATATTGCCTGGATTTACAACCCCGAACTGGTAAAAAAATACACTGCCGGGCAAAATTTGCTTTGGAGGTCATAGTGTGGAACAACCATCGCGGCTGGTTTTCGCTGACGCCAAACTCAAAAAAGCCTTTGAAGACCTGAAAAATTCTACAGAAGAGGGTAAGCGACTCTTCCGATTCCTAATACAGGCATTTGAAAATTTGGAGAAAAATGCTCTCAAAAGTATCAAATTGATAATTGTTGGAAGTATAATCTCCCCAATGCATGGAGATTGATTTATTCAGTCGCAAGAGACGAGGTCATAGTAATAAGTATTGTCTTGGAGTGGTTGGATCATAAAAACTACGAAAGGAGATTCAAATACTGAACTGCACAAGTGTTTAATACTTCCGCGCTTTAGCTTTCCGTGGTCCAGCCCTTCACCTACGCCGTCGGCACCTTCATCGGCATCGGGGTCCTGATACTGCCCATGCTCTTCCAGCAGGCGGGCATCATACTCGGGACTGCAGGGCTTCTCTTCTCTGCGCTGCTCCTTTTATTCCTGGCATTCATAGTCATGGATTTGATCAGGCTGGCCAAGAAGGACCTGCCCGGCTCGGTGGAGCAGTATCTTGGAGGGGGCAGGCCTTTGGTCCGCATATCCTTGGCGGTCTTCACCTACGGTGCGCTGGTGGCCTATGTGGTGGGGGCGGGCAGCCAGATGGCGGCGCTCGCCGGAGGCATGGGGGCCCAGTACTGGGGGGCCCTTTTCTTTGTGCTCGCAGCCATACCAGTCCTCCAGGACAGCAGGACTTTCGGCAAGCTTGCAGTATACCTTTCTGTTGTCCTCCTGCTCACCCTTGCCCTCCTGATTCCCATGAACATCTCGGCATCGGCATTTTCACCGCCCGCCTTCGGCAGCTGGACCGTTGTGCCCTTCCTGCTTTCGGTCTCCATATTCTCCCTTTTCGGCCACACCTCAATCCACAGGATAAGCAGGATGTGCGGGAAGGAGCAGGAGATGAAGGCCAAGTTTTTCGGCGCATTCTTCCTTTCACTAATAATTTATCTTTTCTACACAACAACCTCAAGCTCAGTCGGGCCGATGGGCGATTTAAGCACAGTCTCCCTCCTCTTCTATTACGGGCCCTTCATCAGAACCCTGATAACTCTGGTGGCTGTCCTGGCTTTCTACACTTCTTTTGTCAACATTTCCTTGGATTTCGTTAAGCCCCTTGAGGCGTCCAGGCGCATGCAGTCGGGGGCAGCCCTTTCCCTCCTTTTCTTCCCGACGGCGGTCCTCTATGTCCTGGTGCATCAGTTCGGCATAATGACCCTGGCTGAGCTGGTGGCCAGGTTCTGCGGTGTCGGCATTGTCATATTTGCCATGACGGCCTGCGTGGCGCATTTCAGGGCTTCCAGAAAGCACAAAACCGCCATCCCCGGATGGCTGTCGGCAGTCCTGGCTTTTGTGTTTGTGGCCGTTGCAGCCTTCAACATTTTACCGGTCTGAGCCCCAATTCAGTTGCCCAATCCCTTGTTTTCTGCCTCAGCCCGCCCGGCGTTCCTTTCCAGTCAATCCAGACTTCCTCCGGCTTTGGCATGGTTTTTTCTATCATCTGCTCCAGCATTTCCCGCGTCAAAAAATCAGAGGCATATTTTGGGCAGATGTGGCCGAAATTCATGCCTTCCAGCACTTTTTTGGTAAAATACGGTGTGTAGTGGGTTCCTCCTACGCCAATCACCGAACTGCCTTCCAGCTCCGCATCAAGCAGATGGACTATCACATCGGCTGCAGTCCGGACAGCTTCCCTGTCCTGCCACTGTTTTTCCGAGCTTCCAACCTCGACAAAGACAATGGGCACCCCGAAGCTCGGCCCGTGGTGGGTGGCTTCAAGGGAGACTTCATACGGCAGGCTTCTGGCGGCTCTCAGCCTCTCAAATTCCCTGACAGCCTCGCTGACATAAAGGGCAGGATTGATTGAAAGCACCCCCGGCTCCCCGCCCATGCCGGCGGGCCCGAAGTTCCCCGGCGTGTGCGCAGTCAGGGTCGGCCTGCCTGAGGCGCTCTTGTGCGAGCTTGCCACTATGACCAGATCCGCAGTCAAGTCCAGGCCCTCCAAATCAACAATTTTTGAATTAAGCAGGTCGACTTCAGCCCGCCCGTCCAGGGCTCCAGCGATGTTCCGGCTTGCCAGGTTTTCCGCAGAGCCGACTACGATTTTCTTCACTCATGCCTTTTTTCAAGGAAGTATTTTTGCCTTGGGAATTTTTTTAAGTGGCGCTCCACCCTACTGTATGAAGAGGCTCGAGAGGAAACTGAGGGAGATTTACAGTCCCGAGTTGGCAAAACTTATCGTCGGGCGCGAGAAGGCCGCCAAAGGAATTCAAAGGCAAAGGAAGAGGCAGGCGCGGAAGGATAGGCGCAGTTACCGCCGTGATGTGCCTTTTTTAGCCAGGGAGTATATGGCATCCCGCAGGGCCGGTTTTGATATCCCGGAGGTGGATTTCAAGAAAACCTACGATTTTTTTTCCCGGGAGCATGTTGCGGAGATACTGAAGACTGCCGAAGGTCGCGGTGTCGATGCCCAGGAGTATGTTGATTTGATTATTGAATCGTCAGGCCACATCCCGCGGCCGGCCGACATGGACAGGGTTTGCGGGGTCTCTTCACTTATTATGCCCTCAGCGGGGGGGGGAATACTCCTGGGAAGACTTTGATGCCTTTTTCAAAAATTTGATGTCCGCTTCACGGAGTAGATATGGATGGGGCAACGGCGTAAATCCGGACGGACGCCACATCAAAGCCCGAGTTCGTCTGACAACTATTCCTCCTTTCTGCTATGAGGAATTTCAGGATGGACGCCACAGCAAAGGGTTGGAAATGGCGTGTCATTTTCTGGAATCTCTGATACGTAAAGGCAGGGTCGAGAGGGCCCTGGAATTGTCTGAGCGCTTCAAAGAGGGGACAGGACAGCTCAGTTCGCTGGTTCGTATGAGTTGGGTTTATGCACATGTTCCGGACCATATGGTGGATACCCTCCTGGACAAATATTCTAACTCCAAAGCAGATGGTCTTTCACTAGATAACGCAGATTCCAGATTCTATGATTTTGTGATTGATGAAGAAATGGTTGAAACAATTGCGCAGTATAAGGACCTTTCGGAAGGAGGATTTTCAAAAATGGCGGATGTGATTTTTGACATGGTTGTATATGATGTATGTTCATACGACGATCTTCAAGATCTGCTGTCCAATCCAAACATGAAGCAATTAATATACTGTGCAGATTCGGAAAACCATTTGGACGAATTGTTTCAGATAGTCCTAAATTTATACAACACCCGCCAATTTTAAGGTGGAAATCCGGAAAGTCTCCAATGTCCAGTTGATTATGCTTCTGAAAAGCTCTTGGAGCTGATGCACAACGACAGAACGCTTCAGTAGATCATGATGTTGCGGTGCTTCCAGGATGGGCTCCAGCGATGTTCCGGCTTGCCAGGTTTTCCGCAGAGCCCACCACTATTTTCCTCATGAAAGCTCCAGTGAAACTGATTTATAGCTTTGACATATAGTCCTTGGTGGAGGTTCGCAGGGTCGGCAGGGTGCAGTGGGAGATTCCGAAGGCAGGGGCGATGAGGGTTCCTGTCCGCATCTATGCAACTGAGAAGATTATGGAGATGATGCACCACGACCGCACCCTCCAGCAGATTGTGGATGTTGCGGCGCTCCCGGGCATCCACAGGCATGCGCTCCTGATGCCCGACGGCCACGAAGGCTACGGCTTCCCCATCGGCGGGGTGGCCGCTTTCCGGGAGGAGGACGGCGTTGTCAGCCCCGGAGGAATCGGCTACGACATCAACTGCGGGATGAGGCTCCTGGTCTCTGAGCTTTCAATTGAAGATGTGGAAGGCAAAATTCCCAGCCTTCTTGAGGAGATTTTCAGAAAGGTTCCGAGCGGGCTCGGCGAAGGCTCCGGCCAGACAATGGACAGGTCCGACTTTCTGGAGCTGGTGTCTGAAGGGGCCAGGTGGGCCCTGAAGCAGGGGCTTGCGGTTCCGGACGACCTCCGGCATATGGAGGAAGGGGGCAGTATGCCTGCGGACCCGTCGCATCTCAGCCAGAAGGCAGTCGCCCGCGGGCTGAAGCAGGTGGGCACCCTCGGGGCCGGCAACCATTTCATGGAAATCCAGAGGGTCGAGCGGGTGTTCGGGGACGGTGCTGTCGCTGAGAAATTCGGCCTCCGCCCGGACCAGATAGTGGTCATGATACACACAGGCTCCCGCGGATTCGGGCACCAGGTCGCCGATGATTACATAAAACTTATGCTCGGCGCTGCGGGCAGGTACGGGGTGGAGCTCCCCAATAAACAGCTGGCGGCTGCACCGCTCAACACTCCCGAAGCCGACAAATATCTGGAGTCGATGAAGTGTGCTGTGAATTACGCCTTTGTGAACCGGCAGAAAATTGCATTCACTGTCCGGGAGATATTCGACAGTATGCTTGGGGCCAAACTCAAACTGCTTTATGATGTGGCCCACAATATAGGCAAGTATGAGATTCACAATGGGGAGAAAGTTTTCATCCACCGGAAAGGGGCCACCCGGGCTTTCGGCCCGGGGCGCGGGGACATCCCCGGCGATTTCCGCTTGGTCGGCCAGCCTGTCATAATCCCGGGTTCAATGGGGACTGCCAGCTATGTCATGGTTGGGCTGGGCAATCCGGGGAGCTTCGAAAGCAGCTGCCACGGGGCGGGCAGGGTGATGAGCAGGGGCGAAGCCATGCGCCGTCTCGGCAGGGTCTCCATAAAGGGCCAGCTCGAGGTCAAGGGCATAAGGGTGCGCACGGCCAACCTGCGCAATCTGGCCCAGGAGGCCCCGCAGGCCTACAAGGACATTGATGAGGTTGTGAGGACTGTCCACGAGTCCGGGATTTCGTCCCCCGTGGCCCGCATGGTGCCCCTCGGGGTCGTCAAGGGCTAAACTCTTTAAGGCCGAAATGCGGGAGAATATATGAACTACAGCACCAGTGTGAGCTTCAAGAACACTTCCGGCCCATTCTCAGCTTTCCTGGTCATGTGCGCCGGATACTTTTTCTTCAGTCTTTTTCTGGTGCTCTCCGTCTGCGCCCTCTTCGGCCTGATAGACTTTTAATGCGGTAGTTTTAGGTTTGGGGTGGCCATCCTTTCAATCAAAAAAGTCTGGAAAGAATACAAATTTGTGAATGCGTTGCGCGGTGTGGATTTGGACATCAATGAAGGCGAGTTTTTGTTCATAATCGGTCCGAGCGGTTCCGGCAAAAGCACACTTCTTCATATTGCAGGCCTGCTCGATGCCCCTACAAGGGGGCATGTTGAAATCAACGGAAAACTGGTCCCCCGCGATGAGGACCTCAGGGCGAAGCTCCGGCTGAAATTCATGGGTTTTGTCTTCCAGGATTTCGGGCTTATGTCGTCCCTCAATGCTTTTGAAAACATAGTCCTGCCCTCCGCCTTCTCCGGGAAGCCCCGGCGGGAAAGGGCCCGCAGGATTGCAGAGGAGCTCGGCATCGGGAACAGGCTCACCCACTATATCGGCCAGCTCAGCGGGGGCGAGAAGCAGAGGGTTGCCATTGCGCGCGCCCTCATCAATGACCCGAAGCTGATTATGGCTGACGAACCGACAGGCAATCTGGACAGCAGGACGGGCCTGAAAGTCATGGAGATTCTCCGTGGCCTTGCAAAGCAAGGCAAGACTGTGGTGGTGGTCTCCCACAACCCGGAGCACATCAAATTTGCCGACAGGGTTGTCCATTTGAGAGACGGAAAAATTGAAAAAATTCAGAAAGTGAGGATTGCAAAACCAAAAAATAGTATTAAATAGGGAGGCGGGAGAAATGAATATGAGAAAAGAAATCGCATTGTTGTTCATGATGATGGTTGCAGGTTTCTCTGCAACCCTGGATTACAGTTCAATTGCCACTTCGCCGAGCACCCTTGATGAGCAAGGCTACGTTTATCTGACTTTCTGCTCCGACAAGGTTGATTTTGTGAAGTTCAAATTTTCCGCCACTGATTTTGAGGTCCTGCCGGCCTCAATTGATGTGGCTTTTTCGGGGACGACTGCTTCACCGGACTGTGAACAGCTGGTGGTGTTTGTAAAGTCCAGCCGGCCCGGCCAGTTTCTGCTGAAAGTCACAGGAGACTCCGACGAGTGGCAGGTGCCTGTGGTTTTTGAGAAGAAGCTCCCGTTTTCCGTTTCAGTCAAGGATTCAGTGGTCCACACCGGCTACACCAGCACCTACCTCACAGTGTCCGGGGAAGGCAGGGACGTCTGGATGGACATAGACGGCAATGTCGTCGGCCTTGATTCAATCTACCGCAGCACCCTGCCCGCAAATTTTCCGGTCACTTTTTATTTTGAGCGGGCGGGCTTCTATCAACTGCCCGTTACATTCACTTATCTTTACGGCAACTCGACTATGACCCGGACTTTCAACCTGGGCCTGCGGGTGGAGGAGGCGCCGGTCAAGATTGGCGACGGCATAGAAGTTCCGTCAGGAGGGCGGGCCAACCTTTCAATATACATTGAATCCCCTGAGACCCTTTACAGCCCCGCCATTTCTTTATCCTCCCCCTGCCTTGAGGGCGAGCTCCAGAAGTATCCCGAAGTTTTCACAAAAGGGACAGTCAGCTTCAACGTAAAGTCGACATGCGACCCGGGCATATACCCCCTTACTGTTTCAGTCGGCGACTTTGTCCGGAATGTTTCAATGGAGGTTACAGGCCCTGAGGGGTATGAACTTTTCTTCAACCCGGATATAGTCAAAGGTGAATCAAGCCTGGAGGTGGTTATTGCCAACAAGGGAAGCAACGACATGAAGGCTGTTTCAGTCAGGCTGCTGGACGGGGAGTATACCAAAGTGAAGGAAGGCAGTTTTCTGGGCGACCTTGAAAGCGGGGATTATGATTCAACCACTTTGAGATTCATCCCGAAAAGAAACCCGGTGGCTGTCAATTTTGTGATATCCTACAATCAAGAAGGACAGAGGCACAATATAACCCGGAGTCTGACCTTCAGCAGAGTCAAGGCGGGCGTCAGTCCATACCTCATTGTGTTGCTTATAGGAGTTGCTTTCTTTGGGTATCATAAATTTAGAAATAGGCGCGCTGGTAATTAAATCCCTGCTCCACCGCAAAATCAGGACCTTCCTGACGACGCTGGGAATTGTCATAGGCGTCGCCCTCGTTTTCAGCTTGATAAGCTTGAATGCAGGAATGAAGGAGAGCCTTGTCGAGCAGATTAATATGATAGGGGCTGACATGATAACCATCACCACCAAGCTGGTTCCCGGCATGGGGTTTGCCGGCGGAAAATTCACTTCAGACGACCTCGAAGCAGTCGAGCGCGTATCCGTTGTTGATTCCGTCATAGGCATGTATTACACAGGTGCGGAGATAAAGGTCAGAGACGAAACCATATTCAAGTCGGTCATTGGCATTGAATCCGGCAAAATAAGCCAGCTCATGGAGATGTACTCGGGCTATGGTGTGAAAGAGGGGCGGTTCATCAACGACAATGAAAGGGGCAAGGCAGTCATAGGGCCGTTGTTTGCAGAAGACCACAATATCGGAGTGGGCAATCGGATTATTATTGACGGACGGACGTTCAGGGTGGTCGGCATAACCAAACCGGTCGGCAATGGAGATGACGACAGGAATATCATGATGAGCGCGGAGGACTTGTGGGAGCTTACAGGAACAGAAGATGAATTCACTATGATTCTGGGCAAAGTTCATGAGCTTAGGATTGACCCCATCGAGCGGGCGCTCAAAAAGCAGAGGGGCTCGGAGGACTTTGAGATTATGACCTCCGAGAATATGATGGACACCATGAACAATGTCCTGTCCGTTGTGAATGCAGTATTCCTGGCAGTGGCGTCAATCAGCATACTGGTCGGCAGCATTGGAGTGGCAAACACCATGTATGTTTCCGTCCTGGAAAGGGTCCGCGAGATTGGAGTCTTGAAGTCAATCGGAGCCACAAAACTTCAGATTCTGCTGATGTTTGTATTTGAAGCGGGGCTGGTCGGCATGGCCGGAGGGGTTGTCGGTGTTGTGCTGGGATATCTGATTGCCTTTGGTTTTACATATGCAGCAACCGCTTCAGGCTTCATTGGCATACACCCTGTAATAACCCCCTCTCTTTTCCTGATTTCTGCGGGCATTTCCTTTGCAGTGGGGATTGTTGCCGGATTTCTGCCGGCCCGATGGGCCGCCAATCTTGAGCCGGTTGAGGCCCTCCGCTACGAATAGTATTTAACCGCCACCATGGCGGAATTTTATGAAAGTCGCTGTTGAGCTTGAAGGCAAATCCAAACAGGTCGAGTTCTCCGGAAAAACCGTGAAGGATTTGATGGAGCACCTGGACCTTGTATTGGATGAATACATCCCCATACTGAACGGTTCTGTGGTGACTGAGCTGGAGCTTCTGTCCGAAGGTGCGTCCGTGAAATTTGTCCGGGTGTGGTCCGGTGGCTGAAAGGCCGGTTTATATCCATGACGGCAGGGCAATGCCCAGAAGGGAGTTTGAGGAGTGGATGCAGGGGCAGGTTTTTTCGGAGCTCGACAAATTCATAAAACCGAATGACAAGCTTGCAGTTGCGGCTTCCGGCGGAAAGGATTCGACATTCCTCCTTGACATGGTCCACAGATGGTCGGAAAACAAAAATCTTCAGCCCATCACTGCAATTATTATCGACGAGGGCATCCGCGGGTACCGCGAATTCACACTCCAATTCCTGAAAAAATTTTGTGAATCAAAAGAAATTCCATTGCACATTGTTTCATTCAAAGACGAAACGGGAGCAAGCCTCGATGAAATTATTCAAAAGCGGGACAGGAGGAAGCTCACTGAAACCTATGGGTCCTGCACTATGTGCGGGGCTTTCCGGCGCTATCTGCTGAACAAGACTGCGCGCGGGCTTGGAGCCACCAAACTGCTGGTCGGCCACAATCTTGACGACGAAGTGCAGACGCTTCTCATGAATCTTTTTGTCGGCAATATCGGACAGGTGGGCAGGAAGGGGGAGCTGGCAGGCATAGTGGAAAGCCCTGATTTTGTTGTCCGCTTCAAACCTTTGATTTGGCTGCCGGAAAAGGCCATAGCCGTCTATGCTCTTCTCAATTACCCGGGGATCCCAGGCAATGAGTGCCCGTATCTCCGCGAGAGCCTCCGGCACAACATGAGGAAGATGGTCAACAATCTGGAGCTCCAGTGGCCGGGTTTCAAGCACAGGGTCATGAAAACTTATGTAAATAAAATACTCCCCAACCTGAAAAAGATGAAAAATGGAAAACTTGTTAAATGCGAAATTTGCCGGGAGCCGTCTTCACAAAAAATTTGCAAGGTTTGTGAATTGAAGCAGGAACTGGAACTCAAACTTTGATTCTGTTTGTTATTTCTTTGCACAATTCACAGATTTCCTTTTGTTTTATTTTTGATTTATCTGCAATCTTACAAATTTTTTTTAGCTCACTTTTCGACAGACTGAAGTGCCCCCTCTTTCCTGATATATACTGGCTGATGGCAGCAGGAGTGGTGTCCAAAAGTTTTGCTATCTCGCCTGTTTTTTTACCCCGCGCCTTCATGGCAACAGCCAGTTCTTTCCGGATTATTGGAAGAACCTTCCGGGCCGAGACTTCACATTTGAACATGCAACTAGGGTGTCTGCAGATTTAAAGTCTTAACGACGTTAAATTCTTTTTGGGTCAAAGAACAGTCTGCAGAGGCAGTGGCCGTCCCTTTTGATTTCGTCCAGGTGCCACTTGCATGGGCAGATTTTGTCTTTGTCTTTTTTCAGGTCGCCGGTGACTGTCCTGCATGGGCAGAAGCGGTAGCCGTATTTTTCCTGATTGGCGGCCAGCCCGGCAATCACTTCCCCAAGCCTGGGAGGGTCCGGATTCAAGATGAAGTTTTTGGCGTCGGCGTATCTTTTTGAAGCCTCCAGTATCTGCTTGTATTTTTTGCCGGAGGCCGAAAGCGCTGAAAAAGCCTTGGAGATGCACCTGTCCTCGATGACCCGGGCTCCGTGGCTTTCCATGATTCTCCGGGCTTCCGCACTCCTCAGCCCTTCCTGCATCCAGAAAATTTTCGGCACCCTTCCGCTTTCGAGCAGTTTTTTTGCGATAGCCGGGATTTCATCCGGAGGCCTGAAGACCACTACAATTTCGAACATCTCTTTTGGAACGTCTTCCACCGATTTGAAGGTCTTCTGCCCGAATATCTCATCAGCATTGGGATTCACACATGCCACTTGGAATCCATGGTCTTTCATATTTTTTGGAACCGCATGTGCTTCTTTTTCGGGGTGCCTTGAGCATCCAACCACCACCATCCTGTTGAGCAGGTGCAGGAAGCCGAAATCCTCTCCGCCGGCTGAAAATCCAAATTCCACATCTTTTATTGACTCGTTATCTTTTAATACCTCTGCTTCACAGTCTTTCATGCTTGTCGGGGACGATTTCGGGAAAAAAATTGCGGAGCGGTTGGGGATGGCTTTTGTGCCTTTTGAAGACCGGAAATTCACGGACGGGGAAATCTGCCCCCGTATTTTGTTCAAGGAGGTGCCCAAAGCAGGGGACGATATTGTGTTGGCCATAAACAAGCATGCGGATGAGAGCATCAACGACTATACTTTGAAGGTGTATTTTATGGCAAGGACCTTGTATGACATGGGGCTCAAAATTAAACTGGTCTTCCCTTATTTTTCATATGCAAGGCAGGACAAAGTCTTCAGGCAGGGGGAGCCGCTCAGCTCGAACTATGTTGCACAGATGTTTGACCCGATTGTTGCTGATTTCATAACAGTCACTGCACATCTCCAGAGGCGTGCCAGCATCGCCCCCCTTTTCAAGCACGCCAGAGCCACTAATGTTTCGGGGGTTCCGGCCCTGATCCGGGGACTGCCGAAAATCGAAAATCCCTATATCCTCGGCCCCGACACAGAATCCATCCACCAGTCGAAGAAGATGGCAGAGATGATGGGGGCTTCGGACTACGGTGCATTCACAAAGGTGCGCGATGTGGATACCGGGGCAATACATGTTTCAACAGGGGACATACAACTGGAGGGCCGGAATGTGGTGATAGTGGATGATATGGTCTCGACCGGCGGGACCGTGCTGAAGGGCATTGAATTGGCCAGAAAGCTCGGGGCAAGGCAAATCCACATTGCATTCGTCCATGCAATACTCGCCGGCAGGGCCCTGGAGAAAATAAAAAACATGAAGCCGGATTCAATAGTAGGGGCCAACACTATGGAGAGTCCGGTTTCAGTTGCAGATGTGACGCCGGAGATTGCCGGGGAGCTTAAAAAAATGGTGAGTGGATAATATGCTGGCGGTGTTTGATTTCGACGGGACGATTTCCGATGTCTTTTCCTCTTTCCTGATATTCAGGCATCTGAATATTTTTCAGATTATGAAAATCGGCACGAGTCTGGTCTGGGAGAAACTGACCGGCCGGGGGGATTACCAGCGGAAGCTTGTCGAAATTTTGAAGGGCATGAAGCGCGAAACTTTGGTCGACATCGGGAAGCACATGCCGGAGATTGAAGCCAGCATGGAGCTTTTGAGGAAACTGCAGGAATTCGGCCATGAAGTCCTCATAATCAGCTACGGGCTGAAGCCCGTTATTGAGAGCTTCTTTGAGCACAGGGGGGTTAAAGTGGAAGTGATCGCCATTGATTTGGAGTTTGAGGACGGGAAAGTGAAAGGGCCTGCCGACGATTCCATGACCCAGCTGCTTCTGGCGGATCCGCATTATGCCAAGCAAAGGATTGTCCGCTTGAAAAAACTCAAACCGGAGTTTTCAGTAGGCGACAGCGAGAAAAGGGACAAATTCAGCAGGCATTATCTGGCGGTCCAGACTTTCTCCGGCCCCTTCCTCCGCGTCCGCCAGCTTGCCCGCTCTATTTTCGGCTGACGCATATCATGCCCGGATGTAATCCACAAGCCTCTGCTGTTTTGAAATCAGCGGGAGCAGACGGCTCCGGGTTTTCCAGGCTTCCAGACCGCCGAGCTTCTCGCCGACCCTTGCAAGTGCAGTTTCCAAATCCCCGAATTTTTCAGGGCGCCCTGCCAGGGCTTCCCTGATGCTGTCTCTTACATGCCAAACACCAACAGGAAAAACGTATCCCGGCCCTATCCTGCGGAATACAAAAACAGCAGCCCTCCTCCTGCGGTTTTCCAGCTGCTTGAGGACCTCCATTCTTGCGGAATAGTAGGCCCCTGTGATATTGCCGGCATAGTCCTTCTTCAGCCTGCCGTATTCATGGTCCTGGGCAATCCCGCCCCCCCAGACTGAGCCCCTATGCCAGCTTTCCATCATTTCGAAGGCCCAGCCCCAGGGCGCCATCAATATCACAAACTGGTTGTCCCAGTGGGTTGTTTCATAAATTTCAAAGTCTGGAATCTCATCATATCTCCGGACTTTTTCAAACAGTTTTTTTGCAATAATGGAGTCGACCGCGGTTATGGCCCACCTTGTTGGGACCATTTTCCGTTCACTTTTTACGCCGATATTGCCTGTGCTCAAGACGCGGACAGCATAGTCGAATCCAAATTTGCTGTCAAGAAAATCCACAGCATATTCTGCTTTCAAATCGCAGCTGTCTACAATTTCAAAAATTTTTCCGGGAATCTTTGGAGTATCTTCAAGTGTGATTTTTTTTGCGGCGACAGCCGGAACTTGGCCGAGGTCAAAATCATTTATTCTAAGGATGGTTTTTAGTTCTGCATTCATCATGACAGGGCGGATGCTGAGGGCGGCTTCTTCAGCAGACCGGATGTCCTTCACTTTGAAAGGCCGGACCTGCGCCGATTGGCCTGCAATAAATTCACTCATCGGGATATCCATTGATTTCTCAACAGGATTTCCATTCACAGACAGGTGGGGGCCGACTGCAACCCGGGGGTAGTTTTTCCAGGAAACCAGATAGAAAGGGGGCGAAGGCGCCTCGATGTTTTTTTTGTACTTGATGCGCCTCAAAGTCCTGGCCCTGTCGTAGACCGGGCACCTCGGGAGCCCGCACCACAGCCTGCCCTTGCACCTTATGCATGTCCCTGGACTTATTGAGGCCGCCACGCAAGGCCTCTATGCAGATGGTTTAAAGGCATGAGTCTGCCGTGCCGATGATGCGCTAAATCCACAGTCTAAAACCTCTTTTTGGCCTTATTTCTGCAGAAAACTTTATAATATTATTTAAATCTAAAGGGGCATGCCCATAAAATTCTGCCCCAAGTGCGGAGGCATGATGATTCCGGACAAAAGGGAGGGCAAGCTGGTCTGGGTGTGCCGTAGCTGTGGCAAGGTCCAGAGAGGCAACAAGGAGCAGAAGCTCGTTTTGTCCCAGGAAATAAATGAAAAGAAAGGCATCCCCATTGTTGATGCGGACAAGGAGAAGGAAAAATTGTCCGTGATTGACATCAAGTGCCATAAGTGCGGCAACAACAAAGCCATGTGGTGGCTCCAGCAGACGCGGGCCGGCGATGAAGCAGCTACGCGGTTTTACAAATGCATTGAATGCGGTTACACCTGGCGTGAAAATTCATAGGACCCAAATCAGAATTGCAAAGACTGCAAAAACTGCCCAGACTCTTTTCACTATTTGGCTCTCGGTGTATTTTCCATTCATCCAAAAATGCGGAATTGAATATATTCCCGGATATCTTTTCACAATTTTTCCTTTTTCATTTTTTCCAACCGTCGGCATTTTCAGTTTCCCCCTGAGTTTCAGGAAGAATTCAATTGCGAATGGAATGGACAGTATGATGACAGCTTTTTCGACGTTCCCAATGATGGCGATATTAGCCAAAACAGCACCCATGAAATAAGTGAAGCTGTCGCCCGTCAGCATTTTTGCCGGAAACTTGTTGAAAGGAAAGAAGCCCAGGACAGCGCCCAATGCAGTGAATGCAATTACTTTTGCAGCGAGGCTGGTGCTGTGAACATAGGTGAAGAATGCCAAGGATGTCAGGTAAATCAAAGGGGCCCCCGCTTCGAGCCCATTCATGCCCGCCAGCAGGTTGACCATATTGGCGCCCACCATGATTCCGAGGGGGATGAGCAGGAGGGGGTATGCCAGCCCCAGCTCCACTGCACCGACAAAAGGCAGGGTTACCATGGTGGTGCCCAGCTTGACGGCCATCAGCGGCAGGGCCGCCGGGAGGCTCATCAAAGGCTTTTCCCACTGCTTTAGGCCGGTCCTTATAGAGCCTTTGACATTGATATCGTCCAGGAAGCCGATGAGGGTGATGATGCTGATGGACAGCACGGCAGCCGTGATTTCATACAAACCCTCGCCGGATTTCAGAAAATAAGTGATGAGGAATGCATAAAGCATTACAGAGAAAAAGAAGCCCAGAAAAACCGGCACGCCACCGCTGGTCGGCAGAATGGGTTTTCTAGGTTTGTGCACATCTTCTGCAACGATTCCAGACCGGAAAAAGTAGTTTTTCAGCCATTTGGTGATGAGGAAGGTAATCACTGCGGAAAACAAAAAGATTAATGTGAAACTCTCCATGTATGGCTTTAGTTCCGGCCTTTAAAATACCACCAACTTAATATAGCCCCGAACCCATATGATACTGTGGCCGAAGGCAAAAAGGGAGCAGTAGGATCCACAGTCGCACCTCCAGACCAGAATGCCGATTTTCTCACGCAAATCCAGAACACATTCGAGCGGGGGGTCGTGAGCGCCGAAGTGGACCTCGGAGGGCTCTTTGCCCAGGATGACAAAGGCGGGGGGGGCAGTGTCAAGACCCTTTGGGGGGAGGCCACCCGCATCACCACAGGTCCGGCGGGCGCCCAGGAGCAGCTCCTGAAGAAAATGAAGACTATTGCAGATACCTTCGGCGGCAGATTCACAGCCCATGCGCCGATGCAGGCCGACCCTTCCGAGCTCATGTCCATCAGCAGGACCCGGGCCGCCAACATACTGAAGACTTCAATAAAATACTCTGACAAAATCGGGGCCTCCGTCCTCACTGTCCATCCCATAGGGCAGATGCAGTATTACTTCATCGAGCCGTTCACAAATCAAAGGATGCCGGTGCAGAGTCCATTCATGCTGGCCAGAGACGAAAAAGAGCTTGACAATCTTTTTAAAAAGTACAAAGTGAAGGACTCACTCCTCAAGAAGCAAATCAAAAGTGAATGGGAAAATTTCATTCAGGTCCTCCCGACATTCTTCGCTGAAAAATACGGCGCCCAGGCTGCTCAGCTTTTTGACACCTTTGCCATGAGGGCTGCCCAGAAAAATGTCCTGGGAATCGTCGACAGGTTCGGCGGGGATGTTGACAAGGCATATGATTACGTAAAAAAAGCCAGCGTCCATTACGATCCTCGAGTCGCTCAAAGCATGGAGAACGAGATGCTGAAGATAAAAGGCAACAACAAGTATTTGGCGAAGCTCAAGAGCGACAGAAGGACTATAGACAGTCATCTGAAAACGCTGTGGCCCAAGATTGCAATAACCACCCTTGAGCCTATTGATGAGCAAGGGCGCCCGGTCACACTGCCCGAGAATTTCAACTCTTTATCGCCTTCTGAGCAAAGAGAGGTGCACCGCAATGCACGTTTGAAAGTGGTGAAGAAAGGGTGGGCTGCAATCACCTCGCAGGGCAGGTTCGGGCCTTTTGATGAAGCCATCAAGGATATCGAGCATTCCGTCAAGGACACTTTCCGCAGATTGCTCTCAGACAAGGAAGTCAAAAAAATACTGAGGAAGGGCAAATTGAAAATCGGCATTGAGAATCTCTTCCCTGCCGTGCCTGAGAAGGGATACATGCAGGGGTTCGCCCACTTTTACAAGCCGGAGCACATGGCCAAGCTGGTGAAGGATGTGAGGGCGATTGCGAGGGCGAACGGCATCCCCGACGATGCCATCACCATCACTTTTGATGTGGGCCATGCAGCGGCTTCAGGCGTAAAGCCCAGCAAATTTTTGGCGGAGCTGAAGAAGCGCGGTGTCAAGCCGGGCCATGTCCACCTGGTCGGAGGCCCCGGATACGGCCACGGCCATATCGCATGGGGCGACTGGCTTGATGAGGTGAGCAGGATGGACCCCGGCATAATCGCCAAGCTCACCGACATGGGAGTCATTAATATTGAAGGCGGTGCCGGCCTCTACGACACCGAGGTAACACTCAACGCCATGTGGAACGAGGGTGTGCCCCTTGAAGCTTTGATGGCTATGGCGGGCGGACCCCAGCCAAGCATGGGGGATCTGCGGTATGCCGGATTCAAAGCTCCGCCGTATTGGGCGGAAGTTGCGGAGAGGTTCCGCGGGACTGGGTTTGCCCAGAGAGCATTTTATTCCTTCAGCACGGAAACAATGGGGGCCCCCATGCGGACGGCGTTCGGTTCATATTCCATGCCGGGCATGTACGGCGGGGGATATTCACTGGGTCCCGGGCTCACCCCCCGCATATGGGGCGGAGCCCAGCCTCTACTGTATTCGGCGAAGAAAAAAGGTTGATGATATGGAAATAAGAAAAAAACAAGATGTGGTTGACGAAGCGGCCAAAAAGCAGCTTCGTGCGGAGGACGTTTCAAAGGTCTATGACTTCACGGCTGAAGTCGCAAAAAAATTCGGCACTTTCATAAAGGCGGTCGTTGTCTTCGGCTCCTTTGCAAGGGAGCGGAAGGAGGCCAGCAACGATATTGACATAATGGTCATAGTGGACGATTCCTTCGCCCCGCTCGACCAGGCCCTGCTGATTGCCTTCCAGAATGAGATGGGGAGGCTGATGAAGGATTACCCCCAGATGCACATAAACTCAGTCACCATAAGCCAGTTCTGGGACTCGGTCCGGAGAGGGGACCCTCTGGTCATTTCAGTGCTGAAGGACGCCATACCTGTTTTCGATTTGGGCTTCTTTTCACCGCTCCAGAGGCTGCTGATGCAGGGCAAAATCAGGCCCACTCAGGAGGCGGTCAATGTGGCGGTGTCCCGTGCGTTCTTCAACCTCAACAGCTATTCGCACATAGTGAACAACGCCCTCCTGGCCCTGTACAACGCAGCGGTCGAGGCAGCCCATGCAGCGGTCATGTCCTACGGCAGGATTCCGGGCTCCCACAGGGAGGTGGCCGGCCTGCTCAGGGAAACTGCAGTGAAGGACGGCAAGCTGACGGAGGAGGACGTGAAAGTTTATGAGGAGCTTTTTGACACCATGAAAAAAATTGAGAAGGGGGAGCTAGATTATATAAAACCCGACCGCTTGGAAGAGATCCACAAGAAAACTGTGGATTTCGTAGGCAAAATTGAAAGCTCAATCAACCTTGAAGCTTTGAAGCAGGCCACAGAAAAGCAGGAGCCTCCCGCCGACGAATCAAAGACAAAGGAAGTGTGAAGATGGTTAAAGCGACACCAACAGCCAGAGGCCAGAAACAGATTGAAGTCAAGGACGGCTCCAGCCCCCTGGAAGCTGAAGATAAAGCTTTTGAGCAGAAGGAAGCGAAAAGACGGATTTCCAGCAGGCAGGTCGAGGCAGCCAAGAAGAAGCAGAAGACCTTCTACAAAATGAAGATGAAGGCCGTCGAGCGCTTCTCCGTCGCAGCCCGCCAGAAGCTGGGCGCCATGCTCAAGGGCGTTGCGGTAATTGGCAGTCTGGCCCGCGGGGACTTTGTGCCCGGCTCCGATATAGATGTCCTCGTTGTAGTTGATGACACCAAGCGCGAGGTCCCGAGCGAGCTGAAGGAGAAGCTCCTGGCCATGCTCAACGACATGGGCAGGAAGATAGACAAAAAAATGCAGGTGCAGATCCACACCCTCACTGAGATGTTCCAGTTCGCCAAGGAGGGCGACAATATAATCTACAATTTCCTCCGCCACATGAAGATAGTCTATGACGGCGGCGTGCTGACGCCTTTCACCCGCCTGCTCAAGACCGGCGAAATAAAGCCCACTAAGGAGGCTATGATGCGCAGCCTGGACGGTGCGGAGTACTATATGAAGAAAATCGAGCAGTACATAGAGTGGATTCTTGAAAGATATTACCGCGGAGTTACGTGGTCCGCCAATGCCTACATTATGAGTCTGGGCGAGAGCCCCGCTGCGGTGCCGGAGATTCCCATAGTCCTCCAGAGCAAAGTTGATGAAGGCCTCCTGCCCCCGGAAATTCCAGCCATTGCAGCAGAGACCATCAAAGTTTTCAAGGCGGTCGAGCATGGGGACGGAAAGCCCGAGCTGAAAGTGGCTTTTGAGCTTGAACCCAAAGTCCGCCATTTTATTGCAGTCCTGAAGAAGGAAGTGGTGGGCTCTCTGGTCAGCAAGAGCGTCGGCACTGCTGTCAAATCCAAAATCAAAACCATGCCTAAAATCATATTTGAGTTCAGCAAGCACAGGGCTTTTGTCTGGCTGCTGGACGGGGGCATCTATATGGCAGTCTACCGCGGAGGCAAGCTCAGCAAGGTCTACAAGGCGCAGATAAAGGACGGGGTAGTGGCCAGCTTCAAGGCCACCAAGAACGACGCCCTCTTCAAGGCCATGGAGCAGAGCTCCCTCAAGCCTTTGGTAAACGGCAAGCTCATCAAGAAGATTTACAGCAAGCTGCCCGCCGATGTGAAGGCTCCGGTGAAGAAGCTGGCGGTTGAATACCCCGGCAGGGCCATGCTGGATTTGACGGGCTCAATCAAGCTGGCGTAAGGGATAAATGCCCCGGGTGCTCCTGCTGTTTGTGTTCTGGTTCTGGCTCCTAGTAGCAGTCGCCTTCATAAACCTTGCCACTGCCCTTGTGTCCTTCAGAAGAAAAAGCCTGCCGGCCTTGAAAAAATACCCCTCTGTGACCATAATCTGCAGGACCTGGGACGACGACCATATAGTGGACAGGTTCATCAAAGGGTGCCTGGCCCAGGACTACAAGGGAAAGCTTGAAATTATTATTGCGGACGATGCCTCGCAGGACCGGACGCCTGAGGTCGTGAAAAAATACAAGGGTAAAATTATCTATGTCCGCGCCAAGAAGCACCGTAAATGGAAGGCCATGTTCCTGAATCCCATCATCAAAAAACATGTGAAAAGCGAGATACTCATCAACATGGACATTGATGCAGTGATGCCCAGGGACTATGTCACCAAGATGGTGCGGAGCCTGCAGATGTATGATGCAGTGTCCTCCGCCTGCATCGGCGGCAACCCCTGGACTATGATAGCCAAAATCCGGATCATAGAGGATATCTGGGCATACTGCACGGGCATGGCCGGCAGGGAAGTCCTGATTAAAAAATCTGGGATATACGGCGGGAGCCACGCCATCTGGATGAAGGTGCTCAGGGAAGTCGGCTACTACGGCACCAAGACCATGGTGGAGGATGCCGAGCTGACTGTCATGCTCAACGAGAGAGGCTACAGGACGGGCTTCTGCGACGATGTGGTGGTGCTGCTGGAGGACGTGGAGACCCTGAAGCACTACCTCAATGAAAGGAAGCGGTGGGTGTACGGCCCGATGGAGGTCGCCAAAGCCTACAACGGCTTCCAGCTCTACAATCTGATTTTCCTAATCAACATCCTTTTGAGCACGACCTCTCTGGTTTCACTGGTGCTTTCATTCTTCGACCCTATTTTTGCAATCCCTCTTGGCATGAACCTGCTGACCCACATACTCTCCCTGAAAAGATTCCGGGCGGAACCCCGTGTGTATTCATGGATCCTGCTCTACATCTTCCTTGACCCTGTGCTGGAGGCATTGGCCCTCCTGGGGATACTGAAGGACAGCGTCTTCGGCAAGGGGGTGAAGTGGGTGAAGGTTTCGGGGAACAAATACCATATGGGCGATGACCTGGTGCCCGTTTTCAGGAGGCAGTAGCCCCGCCAAGGCAAACCTTTTATCCTTCCCCGGCAGTCCATCCCATGAAACTTCAAGTAGCCCTGGACATGACCAGCTATGCAGACGCCATCTCGACTGCCAAGATGGTGGCCCCTTTTGTGGATATCATTGAAGTCGGCACGCCTCTGCTGAAATCAGAAGGCATGAGGACTGTGAGGCAGCTCCGGCACCTGTTTCCGGAAGGAGTCATACTGGCGGACACCAAGACCTCAGATGTGGCTTTCCTCGAAGCCGGGCTGGCAAAGAAGGCAGGGGCCGACTACTTCACTGTCATGGCCCTGGCGCCCCACAGCACCCTCAAAGAAGCCCTCCGGGCCAGGAAGGAGCTCGGCATAAAAGTGGCGGTGGATTTCATTGGAGTCAAGGATAAGCTTGCCAAAATCAACGACCTGAAGGGCAGGGGGTTTGACGCCTTCATCCTCCACACCGCCATCGACGAGGGGCGCTTTGAGTGCAAGGAGCTGGACAAACTCAAAAAGAAGCCGTCGGAAGCCATCTTTGTCTCGGGCGGCATAAACGCAGGGACCATCCCCAAAATTGACCGGAGCAAAGTCGATGTGGTTATTGTCGGCAGGGCCATCACCTCAACCCATGACCCTGCGGGGGTGGCCCAGATATTCAAGCGCCTGGTGGAGTGAGTGTCTTGGAGTTCTTTGCGGTCCGGAGCGGAGAAGACAATCCAAAAAAATGCACTGCGGTTCGGCTGGCAAAACTGGGGGAATTGAAGCTGGTGGACTCGCCGGCCGGCCTGCTCCTCAACCCGTTTTCAGAGCGGATTTTATGCGGGGCTTGCGGCCGTGAATATCGGCGGGTCACTGCCCTTGACGTCAGCTGGAATCTGCTTGAAGCTTTTGTTGGATACAGACCTGCAGCCAGACTGCCGTTTCTGGTGGCGGCCAACCCGGTGAATTACGGCAAACCGCACAAGCTCTCCACTGCCGAGGCCCTGGCCTCCGCTGCATGGATTATGGGGGCTCCGGATGACGCCCGCAGGCTCATGGCTCCATTCAAATGGGGCGGACATTTCCTCGACCTCAACCGGGAGAGGCTGGATGCATACCGCAATGCAGCGGAAGACACCATACGGGAAGCGGAGAAGCGGATGATGAGCGTGCTCCTTGAGTAAGTGTTATAAAATCCTCTGCGAGTTCCCCTCAATGACAGCTTCAGTAACCGACAGGATATTCGACAGAGTGTTCATATGCATGAAGTGCAATGCCAGCATCAGGGCGGACCCAGCCAAGGTGCGCGCCGGCAGAATCAAATGCAGGAAGTGCGGTTACAACAAGCTGAGGCCGAAAAAACGTTCCAGAAAAGGTAAGACCAAATGATGGATGTATTTGCCCCGGAGAAGGCAGTGCTTTTAACTTTGTTCTCAGTGGTGGCCATTAAGCTGGCAGGGGCCAAGATGTTCCTGGTCTTCCCGCTCTTCATGTTCTTCCTGGGCTTCAACGGACTGAGCTCCTGCTCCCTGGTGGATATCGACAGGCTCTATAACCCCAAGAAAGACCTGCCCAGCGGAAAAATCGGCATACTTGACTCTTTCCGCATTTCACTTCTGCTGGTAATTTTTTCCATTCTTGCCTCAATATACTCCGATTCACTTATAGCCACTGTCGCTTTGGTCTTGATTGGGATGAGCTCTGTCGCCATTCGGCTTAACTATACTTTTCTGTCCAATCTCATTGAGAGCCTTACCTTTTTCTTTGCAATGCTTGTTCCTTCATTCACAACTTCACGCTTTATTTACAACTTTCCGCTGGCGTGGGGGGTTGCACTCATGTTCTTCTTGATGCACCTCTCCAAAGGCCTCGAAAGACCTTATGGGTTTGAAAACTTGAATCTGCCGAAAATTGTCGGGGTGGAAACCTCAAAGTATATTTTTGCAATGGTAAGCTTCCTGGCAGTTATTTGGGGGCTGGCGCCTGCAGTGCTGATGTCCCTTGGATACAACTTGGTCTATCCTTTCTCAATGTCTGCCTTGTCCATCGCAGTGTATCTGACGCTGACGGACCGGCACAAGGAGGCTGGAAGGGCTTTGAAAGCAGCGTCCGTGCTTTATCTGCTGGCATTCCTTCTTTTATAGCTTTGACAGCATTTCAGCCAGGTCTCCGAGGCTGTACCGCGCCCCATTGTGGGACCCGTCGAAGATGCGGACATTGTCCGGCGTAAACTTGGGCCCCGCAATCAGCATGGGCTGGTCAAGCCCGGTGTTTTCGGTTGTAGTCCCGCAGACAATCACCGTTTCCTTTTCCGACAGGGCAATAAGAGGCAGAAGAAGCTTATCGACTTTTTCCAAACCTGATTTGGTCTTTTCGCCGAACACTGCAATTTTTTTATGAGGGCCGGCAGGCCCAAGAGCTTTATTCACACAGGCAAAGTCCTTCACTTTTTTCATTCCAAGGATTTTGATTAATCCGTTGAATTTCTGTGAATCGCAGGACATGCATGCATTCACTTTCAAAGGGGTTTTCTTAATTTTTCCAAATCCTTTCAGGATTGGATATCTCCCTGTTTTTTCATTCAAGATGTCCGAGAAAGTCCTCAGGGCTTTTGATGTGGCCTTTGCGCCGGCTTCAACTGGTGCAACTTTATTCACTGCACCGTCTTTGATTGTGTTCCCTGCCACATTCTCCGAGCCTTTGTAGATGACGAAGCTCTGCCCCTTGAGCGTCTTCAGCTCAAATTCAAAAGAGCCGACCCGGATTTTCATATCCTGCGGTGCTTTCAAATCTTCAAGGATTTCCATGGACTTGTTGATTTTTACAAAGTCGGCCAGCGCAACAGTTTTTCCAAACGCATTGAGTCCCCTCGACAGCGCTTCAAGGGGGCCCAAACCCGGGAATGGATCCCGGCTGGCAATCTTCCAGACGAATTCCAGACTCGGGAGTGCTTTCCAGCCGGTTGTCACGTGCCCCGTCCGTCCGAGTTCGGCCAGCCTGTCGAGTATGGGCGTCTGGGCTTCCGCCAGGCTCCCGCGGTTGCCGAGGTTCTCAATCAGGACCATCATCATGGCCACCTCATCCACGGCGGTTTTTAAGGCATTGCCGGGCGCGCCACTGCAGGTTGTTGCAGTATTTATAAGCCGGAAGAGAAACTTTTATAAATTAAAAATGAGGCATCTAGAAGTTGCCTTTAAAAAAATTTCTGTGGAGGATGATATAGATGGCCCTAGTCGGTGGAGATTTTGACAGCACAAAAAAATGCCCCAAATGCGGTTCAACCAGGATAAAGAAAGACAATATCCGCGGGGAAATTGTCTGTATGGATTGCGGTTATGTCATTGCCGATAATCTGATAGATTTCAGCCAGGAGTGGCGCGAGTTTGACAGCGATGATGTCAACGGCCGCAGGCGTGCAGGCGCGCCCATAAGCCTGGCCCGCCACGACAAAGGCATAAGCACTGAAATAGGCATGGGCTTCAGCGACATTTTCAAGCTCTCCCCCAAGCTCCGCCCCAAATTCCTCCGGCTCAAAAAATGGCAGCAGAGGATCAGCACTGCCATAGAGCGCAATTTGAAGTATGCTTTGGCGGAGCTGAAAAGATACACCAGCCAGCTCAGCCTCCCTCCCAGTGTGGAGGAGACAACGGCCCTGATTTACAGGCGCGCAGTGGCCAAAGAGCTGGTGCGGGGCAGGTCCATGGAGTCGGTTGTTGCTGCATCTCTTTATGCAGCCTGCCGGGAGCACGGAAGCCCCAGGACCCTTGATGAAATTGCAGCGATTGCGAATATTCCAAAGCGGGAGATTGGCAGGACCTACCGGTTTATTGCCCGCCAGCTGGGCATTCGGATTCTGCCCACAGACCCTGCAGAGTACATCCCAAGATTCGCCAGCAACCTGAATCTGTCCGGCAAGACAGTGACCCGGGCCTTGACCATCCTTGACAAAGCCAAACACAAAGAATTGACATCCGGCCGTGGCCCGACCGGAGTGGCCGCTGCAGTCCTCTATATCGCCGCCCAGCTGACAGGCGAGAAAAAGACGCAGCGGGAAGTGGCTGAAGTTGCAGGGGTCACCGAGGTCACCATCCGGAACAGATACAAAGAGCTCACCAAGAATTTGAAGTTTGAAGGTTTGGAAGAAGGAAAGGCCGTTCCAGCCAAGCCGGTTCTTGTGAAGGCGGAGAACTGATGAGATTCAAGAAATATGACAAAGCCCGCATGCTCAAGGAAGAGAACAAAGTCGAGTTTGAGGGCCAGATGGGGTCCTCCCTGTATTTCAAAGTTTTTTCCGGAAAGGAGGCATACTCTGTGGTCTTCCGCGGGCCGGGGAAGCAGTGGCTTTGTGAATGCCAGTATTTTGTCATAAAGGGCAAAACATGCTCCCATATTCTTGCCTGTAAGCTTTGGCTGAAGGAGCACCGCGACAAACTCTGAAACGGGTGGAAACCGGCGCCTGCCATGAAAAAGGTTATTTAAGTGAGGGGAGTAATACTCTGTGGTCAAAGTGCTGATTTTTTCGGACCTGCGCGATGTGGCCGGCAGGGACTCCGCAGAGTTTGAAGGGCCCATAATGATCCACGAAATCATACTCGACCTCGGCCTCCAGGATGAAACTGTTATTACAGCATTGAACCACGAGCTCTGCGACAGGGATGCAGTTGCCAAACCGGGGGATGTGGTGTCCCTGATGCCCTTGTTTTCTGGTGGTTGAATGGATGAAGCAAATGATGCGGGGGCGAGAGTCCAGTTCACAGGCATAGTCCGAAGCGAGGGCGGCAGGCTGTGGGGGCTGGAATATGAAAGCTACGATGAGCTGGCGGTCAAGGAAATTGAGAAGCTTAGGCGGGAGGCTGTTGAAAAGTTTGGAGTCTTCAAAGTGGAGCTCCAGCAGAAAATCGGCAGGTTTCCGGCGGGGGCTCCCGTCTTCCACGTAGTGGTGTATGCGCGCAACCGGAAGGAAGCCTTTGAGGCTTGCAGCTGGCTGGTGGACCAGTTCAAGGAAAGAATCCCCGTATGGAAGCACGAGATACCAAAAGAATAAATCCGATACCAAAAGAATAAATCCTGCCGGGTGGGGACTTGCTGTGGACCTGCAGAAAATACGGGGGATGAAAAACAAAGGGGCCAGGCTTATTACAATATCCAGCAACGGCCGGTGGATTGTCTACCATTTTGATTTTGAAGGCAGGATTCACAATTTGAAATTCCCCGCCAAAAATGTGCCCAGCATTACTAAAATTTATCCGGGTGCTGAGATGTATGAAAGGGAGATAATGGAAAAATACGGCGTCAAGTTCCGCGGCCACCCGAAGCCTTTTAAACTTTTTACATAGACATTACATGACATCCGAAAAATACAAAGTCCTTGTGCTTGGAGATTTGGAAATTTTTAACCAACTGCTTGCCCGCTATGAACGGCCGGAGCCAAAAAGTGACATATCCACTCCGCTGGAAGATTTTGAATTTATTACGCAGGAATTTGAAAACCCTTATGAGGTCCATAATCACTTCAAAAAATTAGGGCCATTTTTTCCCGGGCACACATATTCGGATATTTTTGTAGTTTTTGATGGCGAAATTAATGACGAAGTGCCGGCGCTTGACAAATATGATACGACTGTCTGGTATTTCAACCAGGATGATGTAAAAAAATTCAACAGATTTTTTAGGCGTGGCACATCGGACAAGCTTATCAGGCATCTCAAACAGGCCATTGCAAAACCATACATTTACAAGCTGCTGGTTTTTGACCGCAATAATACTTTTGGGGAAGCCATGAAACTGGTGCCGTATGAATTGTGTGAAAAATACTATCATTCCTATGAGGAGGATGGGAAGCGGATGGGGGAATTTGTTTCCCCCAAGCACGGGAGGATGGAATTTGAACTACGGGACAGGCCCACCAATTCCGACAGCGTCTGGTATGATTTTTACATTGCAGTCGGAGACAAAGGAAAACGCAACCTGCGCAGGAGCACCAAGCTCCCTGGAAGGGAAGCATACTTTCTTGAGGGAAGGCCGCATGAGGTTTCGGCTCAGATAAGTAAGATTTTAAAGCAACG
Source organism: Candidatus Undinarchaeota archaeon (assembly GCA_964549355.1). Classification (GTDB taxonomy): domain Archaea; phylum SpSt-1190; class SpSt-1190; order SpSt-1190; family SpSt-1190; genus JAAOXW01. Next base: position 30,250 of record CAZJUS010000002.1, read on the forward strand.
GCAATTGCCCCGCAGGCCGGGTGTCCTGATAGGCGTCCGTTATCACCTTGACGGCAGGATTTCGGGGAACTATCTGTGACCAGAACATATAAATTATGCCAAGACCCACCAGTCTGTGCCAAAAATCTCCATTCCTTTCGGCCCATACCATCCGGCCCTCGGCGAACCGGAATATTTTCAGGTGGTCACTGAAGGCGAAATCATAAAGATGGTGGACTTTGAGCTCGGCTACAACTACCGCGAGATTGAAAAGAAGGCCCTGACCTTCGCCTGGCCGAAGGCCATAAGTTTTCTGGGGCGGATATGCGGCATCTGTAGTTCGGCGCATACCCAGGCGTTTACACTTGCAATGGAAAAGATAAACAGCATCGAAATTCCGCGCAAGGCGTCATGGCTCCGGGTTTTCGGGGCAGAGCTTGAGCGGATAAGCAGCCACCTGCTTTGGCTCGGGCTCATGGGGGAGATGGCAGGCTTTGAGCCATTGTTTTATCTTTCGTGGGGAGCCCGCGAGCATGTGCTCAATATAATGGAAAGATTCGGGGGCAAGCGCGTCCAGTACAGCTACATGACTTACGGTGGCGTCCTGCACAGCATAAAGGACAGGAATTTTGTCGGGCGGGAGCTGGCAGAACTCCGCAAAAAATACGGCGAAGTCAAAGCAATGGTGGTTTCAAATGAAGGTCTTGCCTCCCGCTTCAAAGGGGTTGGAAAAATTTCACAGCAGGATGTGAAGGACTACGGACTGGTTGGCCCGACTGCCCGGGGAAGCGGGGTGGACATGGATACAAGAAAGGACATGCCGTATCTTGCCTATGAAGACCTGGGATTCACAACCCGCGTTCACAATGGAGGCGACACCTATTCACGGTTGATGGTCAGGCTTGATGAGGTTGATGAAAGCATTTCACTTGCTGAAACAATTGTGAATGAGCTTCCCGGAGGCCGCCTGAAGTCGATTGAAAAATTTTACAAATCAAAGGAAGGCGAGGCGTCTCAAGCCGTCGAGGCCCCCCGCGGGGAGAATTTCCACTATGTTGTTGCAGGCAAGCTGATGCTGAAGTTCATCAGGGTCCGCCCGCCGACCTTTGCCAATCTCTCAGTAGTGCCGAAGATGCTCAAGGGCATGACAGTTTCGGATGTGCCCGTAATCATCAGCAGCATAGACCCCTGCTTTGCCTGCACGGATAGGGTGATACTTGTTGATGAAAAAAGCAGGACAGTCAGGGAGGTGCAGATGTGAGTGCGAGGCATAAATCCTTGTGGGTCTATATCCTAAGCCAGGGGTCGTGCAACGGGTGCGAGCTGGAATGCCTTGCAGCATTCGCCCCCCGCTTTGACCCTGAGCGGATAGGAGCCAAGCTTGTCCCCAGCCCCCGCCATGCGGATATAGTGCTTTTGACTGGATGCGGCACAAAAAAAGGGGCGGAGAAGGCCCACAGGGTTTTTGAGCAGGTGCCCGAGCCGAAAATTGCGGTGCAGATTGGGGCATGCGCACTGAACGGAGGCGTCTTCAAGTGCCGCGGACCCCGCATAGAAGGGCAGGTCAAAGTCGAAGGGTGCCCGCCCGACCCCACAGAAATAATTGGTGCAATAAAACAGGCAGCGGAGTTGTTGAAATGTTCAAAGTCCTGATGAATTTGTTCCGGAGGCGCGAGACCCAGGAGGGATTCACCCGCAAGTTTCCCAAAGAGCGCATGGGGCGTGTTCACTACGACAAGTCCAAGTGCATTCGTGCTTATGAATGCGTCAAATACTGCCCTGCACAGGCTATCCGGATTGGGAAGGACAAATTCATAGAAATTGACCATGAAAAGTGCATAAGATGCGGCGTGTGCACTCTGGTATGCCCGTCGAAAGCGCTGACTATGAGGAAGAAGTGATGTGGATGAGGAAGAAGTGATGTAGATGCCGAAAAAACCTGCACCGAAAAAAGTGAATTGGAAGCGCAAACCTTTTGCTGCAGGGCATTATGTGAAAAGGAACCAAAAATACAGATATCTTTCATTGAGCTACAAGACCTTCCTTCTGCTGGTCTCCATTCATACGTCTATTTTTTTGGTCCCGCGCTTTCCAATTGTGTCTATTATCCTCCTGCTTTCCCTGATAAAGGGGTGGTCGATTGCCGGCTAGCCTTCCAATCCTCCCAATCCTTCTCGGGGTTCCTTTCGGCGTGGAGTGGGTCAAGCGCAAGGTGGATGCCCGGGTTGAGCGCAGGGTCGGCCCCCCTCTGCTCCAGCCGGTTTATGATTTTGTGAAGCTGTGGCAGAAGAAGACTGTGCTTCCGGAGGATGCCGGCTTCTTTTTCAGGGCAGGCCCCCCTATTTTGTTCCTTTTGGCGGTGGCTGCACTGTATGTGGCATGGTCCCGGCCGGCTTGGGCCGTGCTGATACTGCTGGTTTTATTTTCCCTGATGACTCTTGCAAAGATGGCGATTGCTGACAGCGTGAAAAGTCCATTCACCGCGCTGGGCATGGGGAGGCTCGGCAGTATGAAGCTGGCCCTGGACCCAGCCTTCCCCCTGGCCTTCCTTGCCCCTGCCTTCGCATGGGGCTTCAGCATGGACTGGCCTGCAAAAGCCTGGCTGCTCTTTCCCGTAGCCTTGGCGGCTTCGCTGGCAGAGCTTGAACTGCCCCCTTTCGATATCTCCCACGCCAAGAGCGAAATTGTCGCGGGGTGGAAGACTGAACTCTCCGGACGGCTGCTGGCTCTGGCGGATTATGCCGAGTACGCCAAGATGGCTGCAGTTGCGTTGATGCTGGCTGCCATGTTCGGCCCTGCCTGGTCCTGGCTCAAGGCCCTTGGGGTTTTCACTGCCATGGTGGCGGTTTCAATCGCCATGCCGAGGATGAGATTTGTTTCTGCTGTCCGGGCCCTTTCACTAATCAATATAATTGCTATGGCGGAGGTGATATTGTGCTTGAGCTTGGCTTGATTGTGTGCATGTTGCTGGCGGTTGTTTCACGCACCAACAATCAGCTGGTTTTGTTCTACTTCCTGTCCGGCATCATGCTTTCAGCCATACTCCTGTCCAACGGCCTGGTCCTGGTTGCCCTTGTCCAAAGCATGTCTTCGACTGCGGGCGCAGTAGCCCTTCTTCTTTTTGGAGGTGAAATAGTTGAAACATGAGGTAATTGCATTGCTGGCGTTTGCTTCAATGGCATTCCTGCTGGGCAACCCGTCCCCTGCCACTGCAGTCTTCGCCCCGTCCTCCCTTGAAATATCCCTTGTGTTTTCGATGGTATTCACTTTTGCAGTGGGTTTGGAGGTCATAAAATGATAGCGGAAGCTGCCATCTTTGCCGTCTGCCTTTACGGTTTGATGAGGGAGGGCGATATACTGAAGGTGGCTGCGATAGTGAGCTTCCTGGCATACCCCGCAATTCTGCTTTTTGCCAAGGCCGGCGCTGAGCAGGCGGTCCTGCTGATACTGGCCATAGAGGCGGTGCCTTTTGCATTCTCAATTCTGCTGCTGAAAATTGTGGGGCGGAGGAATTACAGGGTGATGTGGAAATGATAGTGGTGCTTTTGCTCTTGGTTGCCGGTGCCGTCCTGTCTTTCATAAGCCCCCTTGCTTCTGTGGTGGCTGCGGGGGCGTCGCTGGCATGGGCTTTGTTTTTTGGGGCTTCAATGACTGAGCTGATATCCCTGCTGGTGGGCTTCTCGACCCTGCTGTTCGCCCTCTGGTATCTGAAGGAGGAGCACCTGAAAAAAGAATTCTTCTCCGCCATGGCGGTTTTTCTTGCAGCCATGCTCCTTTTCCTCCAGTCTGCCGACTGGATTCAGATGTATATCGCGTGGGAGTTCATGGGCTTTTGTTCGTATATCCTGATTGCCCAGAAGTCAACAATAGCAAGCCGGAAGGCCGCCCGGAAGGCCTTCATATTCAGCAGGCTGAGCGGGGTGTGCTTCCTGGCCGCCGTTGCCCTGATTTATGCCCAGACAGGCTCCTTCAGCTTCTCGGTCATACCAGCCCTGCCGGCCGTCCTGCTCCTGGTTGCAGCTATGGCCAAATCATCCCAGTTCCCCTTTTTCTGGCTCCACGACGCCATGGAGGCCCCCACGCCCGCGTCGGCCCTGCTCCACTCCGCCACCATGGTTGCCGCCGGCCCCCTGCTCCTTGCCAGGTTCCCTGACTTTTTTGTATTCCTGCTTCCTGCCATAAAAATCTGGGCAGCGGTCTCAATTGCAGTTGCATCCTTCGCTGCCCTCGTCCAGGAGCACCAGAAGAAGGTGCTGGCATTTTCGACTGTGGCTGCCGTCGCCTTCCTTTACACCATCTTCGACTCGGCTTTGCTGCCTTGGGCCTTTTCAGTCCACGCCCTGCTGAAGTCGGCATTGTTCCTGCTGGTGGGCACTTATGCTTCGTCCGTGAATTACTCCATGGAGGTGGGCCTGGACAAGAGATCCCGCACTTCATATCTGACTTTGTTCATCATACTTGCTTTGTCGGGGGTCCCGCCTTTCGGCCTCTTTTGGTTCAAGGCTGCTGAAGGCCCCATCGCAGCTTTGACCGTGTTTTTGTCCCTGCTTTATTTCCTCCGCTCATATTTCCTGACCTTTTCCGGGGGCGTAAAACCGCAGGAGAGCATCGGCACTCTTTTGGCAGGAGTTCTTGCAGCAGTTTCAATTCCCCTCTCCATTCACTTTTTTTCAGTTCCACAGGATGTGCTGTCCTTTTTCTTGTCTGCAATAGCAATAGCGTTTGTTTCGTTCCGCTTCAGCCCGCTGCAGTTTATAGGCAATGCAGCAAATTGGCTTGCCTCATATGAACCGCGCGTAGATTATGTGCCGGAAGGGTTGATTGACAAATGGGGGTATGATTTCGGAATCAGCGTGAGGCATGCGTCAAAGAAAATTCATTCACTGTTTACGGGGCCAGTCAGCAAAGATATCGGATATATCGCCCTTTCACTGGCTGCTCTTGCATTGGGGGTGAAATTGTGCTGACAGTTGCAATGCTCATGGTTTCGGCTCTGGTTGCCCTGGCCCTTCCATGGCTGGCGGTGCTGATGGGCCTCATTTCGTTTTTGTTCATCCAAGTCCCGTTCACTTTTGAATGGCTTCCGGGCATAACGTTTTCATGGGGTCTTCGGCATCCCGGGCTGGCCGGGACTGCAGCTTTGCTCTCAGCAATTTCCTTGATATACGCACGCAGGATGGAGAAGCAACAGCTTTCACTTTTCCTGCTTTTCTTTGCAGGCCTTATAGGTTTTTTCGGAGCGACCGCTCCTTTGGAAGTCTTCTTCTTTTTGGAGCTTATGCTCTTTCCGGCATTTTATATTATACTCAAGGAAGACCCCTCTGCAGCCTTCAAGTATTTCGGCTTCATGCAGGTGTCTTCGGTGCTTGTGCTGGCCGGGCTGGTCGGCCAGGGCATGCTGGCTTCATTCATTCTGACAATGGGGTTTTCAATAAAAATGGGCATCTTTCCTTTTCATTCGTGGCTTCCGGACGCCCACTCACAGGCCCCCTTCCCGTTGTCGGCCCTGCTGAGCGGTTGCGTTGTTGCGTGCGGGGCATACGGCATTCTGCGGTTTTCCACGACCCCCCTGCTTGTCCTGCCCCTCGGCGTAATCTCCGCAGTCTACGGCGCCTTCATGGCAGCTTCGGAAAAGGACGTGAAGCGCCTGCTTGCGCATTCCACTGTCTCCCAGATGGGCTATGCTGCAATTGCTCTGGCAGTGGCTCCGGAGTTCGTGGTCTTGTTCCTGGTTGCCCATGCACTTGCGAAAGCCGGCTTGTTTTATGCTGCAGGCGAGATTTTTTCGGCAACAGGCCTCCGCCAAATTCCGGACATGGGGGTTGCTTCCAAGACATTGTTTGTTTCCGCCTCCCTTTCAATTCTGTCCATGCTGGGCTTTCCGCCCCTCCTGGGCTTCTTTGCGGAGATAGGCATCATCACATCATCCTTGAGCAGTATGCCGGCATTGGTTCCTTTCCTTCTGGTTGCTTTCTTTCCGACCATCCTGTATTCCGAGCGCCTGATTTCAATATTCTTCAAGAGGTCAGAACGCAGGGTTGAGGCGGGCCTTCCCGTCATTACTGCAGTCCTGCTGTTGTTGGGGGTGTTTATGTGGATGCAATGATTCTGCTGGCCCTAATCCTGCCGTTCACCGGGAAGTTCCGGAAGCCCGCGACCGCCCTTGCCTTCCTGTTTGCTCTTGCCACAGCGTTCATTCACAATTACTTCATAGCTATTTTCTTTTTCATTCTTTCACTCATTGTGATATGGCTTTCAGATTGGGAAACTTACAAGTACCCTTTGTTCTTTCTGGCAATGTTTGATTTGATGGGCATCCTGAACAGCAGCAATCTCCTGAACCTTTTTATTTATTTTGAGCTGGCAATATACGCTTCCTATTTTTTGATTTTTGAGCACCGCGATTTGAGAGCGATAGTCCGGTATTTCATAGTGAATGCAGTTGGAAGCGCCATGATGCTTTTTTCAGTTGCCCTTTCATACTACACCACCGGTTCACTTTTGATTCTTCCCCCTGATGCTGCAATATTCTTTGCGCTGGGCCTCCTTGTAAAACTCGGAATTGCCCCCTTTCAGGACTGGCTGGTTGAAATATACAGGGAAGCTTCGCTTTCGACTATAATCTTCTTTTCGGCGGTGCTTACAGAAATCAGCCCCCTTGCACTGCTTATTGTGATAAAAGAGCCTTCCATCCCCCTGCAGGTTTTTGCGTTGTTTTCAATGCTCGTTGCCAATCTGATGCTTTTGAATGAGACCTCAATGAGGCGCATGCTTGCACTTTTTGATGCATCAAACCTCGCGTATGATTTGCTGGCCATATCGATAGCAACTACGGCGTCCCGGACTGCAGCGCTGTTCATGATGTTCTGCCACGTGCTTGCCATGTGCTTTGCGTTCACTGCACTCTATATCTCCCAATCGAAAACCATCTTTGACCTGCGGGCGCCAAAGGGGCTGAAGCTTCCCTTTTATGTTTCGTTCTTTGCCCTCTCGGGGCTCCCGCCTTTTCACTTGTTCCCCAGCAAGCTTATGCTGTTCTCGTCAGTTTTTTCAGCTTCGCATCCGTTCTCGTACATCCTGCTGTTCAGTCTCATGCTTGGGGCGTTGGCAGTCCTTAGGGTTTTGTATTCAATCCGGGGAAGCCGGGAAGTGAAAGTCCCAGCCAAGGCAAAAATTTTTCTTTACGGCATGCTCATCGTTTCAATATTTTTAGGAATATTTCCTGACCCATTTTTCAAAGCAATTCGTTCACAACTCCCTCTTTTGGGCGGGGCGGGAACGTAATTATATTGTGAATTCTTTCATATCTTCTGAAAGCTTTTCAAAATCTTTCTCCGACATTTTTTCAACAACAACTCCGGCATGGACCAGGACAAAATCTCCTTTCTTCAAGCCGGGCATTCCGAACTTAACTTTCTTCTGCTCGCCGTTGATTTCTATAATTTTTTCTTTCTCGTCTATGATTTTTGCCGGGAATGCCATGCACACTTCTACCACCTTTATTGCTTCGCGGGCGTTGGCCTTTGCCTGCCTGCTGATTTTCCCTCCAAGCCGGCGGTTATAAGTTTTTATGCCGACCAGCCACACACGGGCCCCGGTGAATTTTTCGATTTTTTTCAGATCAAGTTTGTGCGTGTAGAAAGAGTCTGCGGGCACCTCCCTGATGATTCTGTATGGGCCGTCTCCGTCGAAATGGGCTGCATCGATTATTATTATTCTGCCGGCGCCCCGGAGCCGCCCCAGCATATTTTCCGGGGTTTCATGGGCGAAAAAAACTTTGAATCCGCGGGTTTCCAGCAGTTTCCCGGCGTAGAGTCCGACCCCGTCGTCGCCCCGCAGGTCGTTGCCCACTGCCAGAATCCTGATGTCCTGTGGCATACTGGTTTTATGGAAGATTATTTTAATAGATATGTCCAAACTACACTGCCGAATGCGAAGGCGGTGTCTGCCAGTGAATTACCTCAAGAATCTCCTCCAGTTTTCATATACGCCGAACAGGCTTGGGTTTTGCGGTGCCAAAAAGCCCGGCATCTATGCTTTGCTGGACAAAGACAAATGGAGCAGTGCTGATGTCCGCGAGGTGAAAGATTTTCTCGGGGGCTTTAAGGCTATGATGGCGTATTTGAAAGCCGTTTCAAAGGCATGTGGCAGGGACCTCTTCGATGAAGCAGTAGTGAATGCGTATCTTGTTGGATGGGACAGATGGAATGAATTTGACATTGCAGATATCCTTAAGGATGAACTTAAGGCTATTTCAATTCCAGAGCAGCTTGAAAGAATCAACAGGCTTCCGCACGACGGTCCGTTCACTCATAATTTTCATGTGCTTTATTTCGGCTCGGTTGCGACCGAAATCCCCGGAATAGAAAAATTGGCAGACTACTGCAAAGTTTCACTCGGAACTTTCATTGACGGCAAGACAGTCGAGTATAATAAACTCTTGCCGGATTATAGAATCGTTTCTGGCCGGATGGAAGTGAAGACCCCGAAGTTTTTAGCCCCGGAAAAAGGAGACCGCGCATTTATTCACTATAAGCAGGTTTTCAAAATGGCCGGACCTGAGGACACAGAGATATACAACGATAATTTTTCACGGGTTCTGTCACTTGCCAGTTCTCTTAAAAAGTGAACCCATCCACCTGAATGGTGTGAATACAATACGGACGAGTGTGCCTGCCAGATAGCCGATGAAGAGCTTGCCTCCGAAAAGCATGGCTGCCGGGGACGCGGTCCAGTTGGTCGACAGGGCATAAAAACTTGCAGGCAGTACTGCCGCCAGCAGAGAAAAGACAGAGCCCACCAATCTGCTGACGCTCCCGCGGGTGAAAAGGCCGACAGCAAGCCCGACGGCTATTGGAAGGATCAGACTGCCTGTTCCGAGATGTATTGGGATGAACCATGAGGCGAGGCCCAGCAGTATGAGTTCAAGCATCGGGCCCGGGGGGATTCGAACCCCCGGCCACTGGGTTAAAAGCCCAGCGCTCTACCGACTGAGCTACGAGCCCGAACTTTCACGAAGTTCGATCACGGTGCCTGCTTCGCCTGCTTCGCGGCTCAGCAGGCAGATTAGTTTTGATCAACCTTTTCTTAAAAGGTTGCTTTAAATTATTTTTTTGGAATATAAAGCATTCGGATATTTGTTTTTCAGAAAGAGTGGCAATGGAAATTGGGGGAGTGGCAACAGAAACCATATTAGCATCCTCGTCCAAGGATTGTTTGCGGTCTATCGCAACCTTTTTAAATAATCATTCAGGATTTAATCAGTGTCCGGGTTTAACTCTTTTTCTGATGGTTTTTTGGCCTCAGGACATGATTTTAAAGGAGCTGGAACAAAATGACTGCATCTAGGCTTGCTGTTTTGGCGAAGGCTTTTTTTGACGAAAACGGTTTTGTAGGCCACCAGATAGACTCCTTCAACAATTTTCTCCGCAACGGGCTCCAAAAAGTCATAGATGAGGTGGGCGCGATAGAACCCCTTGTCTTCCCGCCCGGGTATGACACCTACCGGCTGAAGTTCGGCAAGATCCGCATTCTTCCGCCTGTGGCCCGCGAGGCCGACGGCAGTTCTTCAATGATGTACCCCATGGAGGCCAGGATCCGCCAGCTTACTTACTCCGTTCCGCTCCAGGTTGAGATTATTCCCGAAGGCAACGGTGTTGCAGGCGAAGCCATCTGGACTGAGATCGGTTCGATACCCCTCATGGTCCGGAGTGAGCGGTGCATCCTGAGCGGGCTCAGCAATGATGAGCTGGTTGAGGTGGGTGAAGACCCTTATGACCCCGGCGGATACTTCATTATCAACGGAACCGAACGGGTGCTCATGACTATAGAAGACCTGCTGCCCAATGTGCCTCTTATTGAGAAGCCCAAGTCCGGCACTGCCGAGGAGTCTGCCCGGATTTTCAGCGAGGTCCCCGGCTTCCGCGTGCCCCACTTGTTTGAGAGGCGCAGGGACGGCATACTTTATGTTTCCTGGGCCCGCGTCCCCCGTGTGCCGATTGCAATAGTGCTTAAGGCGATGGGCCTGGACTCCGACCGCGCCATTGCAACAGCCATATCGGAGGACCCGGATTTCATTGAAGACTTGATGGTGAACCTGGAAGTGCTTGAAGAGATAAACACCCGCGAGGATGCTTTGGATTATATCGGCAAAAAGGTGAAGGTGGGGCAGGGCTCCGAGTACCGCATCAGCAGGGCCAGGTATCTGATTGCCAAATATCTGCTCCCGCATATCGGCCGTGAAGAGGCGGACAACAAGACCAAAATCCTCTACATGGGGATGGTGGCCGAGAAACTGCTCAAGCTCCACCACGGAAAGCACATGCAGGACGACAAGGACCATTACGGCAACAAGAGGCTCAAGCTGGCCGGCGAGCTGATGGAGCAGCTGTTCCGCGCAGCCTTCAAGACCCTGGCCAACGACATGCAGTACAGCTTCGAGCGGGTTGTGAAGAGGGGCCACGAGCCGTCGCCCGCAACCATAGTCCGGAGCCAGCTCCTGACTTCCAGGATTGAATCTGCAATGGCAACGGGCTACTGGATAGGAGGCAGGACCGGTGTGGCCCAGCATCTGCAACGCCTCAATTATTTTGATACAGTCAGCCATCTGCGGAGGGTGATGAGCCCCCTGGCAAGCAGCCAGCCCCACTTTGAGGCCCGCGAACTGCACCCCACCCAGTGGGGCAAGCTGTGCGTGGCGGAGACGCCCGAAGGCTCGAATATAGGCCTGAGGAAAAATCTGGCGCTCTTTGCCAAGACCAGCTCAAAGTCGAATGAAGACGATGCCATGCGGGCGGTGAAGTGGGCTTTGAGGGAAGGCAGGAAAGCTGCCAGGGCTAAGGCGCCGGCGCCCAAAGCAAAGAAAACGGCGCCGAAGGCAAAGAAAAAAGCGCCTAAAACACAAGAAAGCAGGACCAAAGGTAAGGGGAATAAGAAATGATAAACGTAATGCTCAACGGCCGGATAATCTGCCAAGTCACTCCCAAAGAAGGAGCTGCAATCGCCCAGAAACTCAGGGAGAGGAGGCGGAAGGGCAAGCTGGAACCTGAAGTTACTGTTGCCTTCATTCCTGAAAGGGATGAGCTGAGGGTTGACAGCGAAGCCGGCAGACTGCTCCGGCCCTTGATTGTGGTCAAGGACGGCAAGCCTCTTCTGACCAAGGAGGATTTGAAGGCTTTGGAAGATGGAAAGCTGACCTGGTCCAAGCTGATCAAGATGGGGAAGCTGGAATATCTGGACGGCGAAGAGGAGGAGAATGCCTTGATAGCTTTGAATGAAAAAGAGCTCACCCCCAAACACACCCATATGGAGATCCACCCCATTATCCTGCTCGGCATCCCCGGCTCGCTCATTCCCTTTGCCAACTACTCGCGCGGTGACCGCGTGAATTACGGGACATCAAAAGGAGTCAAGCAGGGATTGGGCATCTATTCACTCAATTATCCTCTGCGCTTTGATACATTCACTAATGTTTTGTATGCACCGCAGATGCCAATTGTGAAGACCAAAATGCACGATGTGCTCGGCTTCCGGCACCACCCGGCAGGGCAGAATATGGTAGTCGCCATGATGCCCTGGGAGGGCTACAATATGGAGGATGCGGTGATAATGAACCAAGGCAGTCTGCAGAGGGCCATGGCCCGCAGCACCTACTTCAGGCCGTACAACACTTCCGAAAACCGGTACCCGGGCGGACAGGAAGACAGGATATGCATTCCTGAAAAAGACGTATCGGGCTATTCCTCTGAAGAAGACTACAGCAAGCTTGATGAGGACGGCTTGGTCTTCCCGGAGGCCTGGATGAACGGCGGAGAGGTCCTCGTCGGGCGCACTTCGCCCCCCCGCTTTCTGGGTTCAATGAGCACCTTCCGCATGGGCGTTGAAGCCCGGAGGGATACGAGCTCCCGCGTAAGGCACGATGAGAAGGGATGGGTCGATACAGTCCTGGTAACTGAGAATGTTGAAGGCCGCAAGCTGGTCAGGGTCAGGATGCGCGAGGACCGCAGGACTGAGATCGGCGACAAGTTCAGTTCGCGCCACGGGCAGAAAGGGGTGGTCGGCCTCATACTCCGGCCTGAAGACATGCCGTTCACAGAAAGCGGTGTCGTCCCTGACATGATAACCAACCCCCACGGTATTCCGAGCCGTATGACTTTCAACCAGCTGATTGATTTCTTGGCTGGCAAAGCTTCAGCGGTTTCAGGCAGGATTTTTGACGGGACTCCTTTTGAAGGCGATCCTGTTGCGGAGGCAAAGAAAATCCTGCTGAGCAAAGGCTTCAAATCATCAGGCAACGAGGTCATGTATGACGGCGTCACGGGCAAAAAGCTGGAGGCTGAAATATTCACAGGCGTAATTTATTATCACAAGGTGCGACACATGGTGGCAAACAAGATTCATGTGCGCGCACGGGGGCCGGTGCAGATGCTCACGCGCCAGCCCACTGAGGGGCGGAGCAAGCAGGGAGGCCTCAGGATGGGGGAGATGGAAAAAGACTGCCTTGTCTCCCACGGGGCCAGCCTCCTGCTGGACGAGAGGTTCAGCTCGGACCGCACCAAAGTGCCCATCTGCACCAAATGCGGTGTGGTTGCGGTGTACAATCAGGTGAAGGACAAAGCATTCTGCCCGCTGTGCGATGGGGAGAATATTGAATGGATTGAAATGTCTTACGCCTTCCATATAATGCTGCAGGAGCTCATCACCATGGGCATCTACCCGAAGATGGTGCTGAAGGACAAGGGATGGTAAAAATGATGAACGAAATAATCAAGAAAGACATAAAGGGCATCAAATTCAAATTTCTTGGGCCTGACGCCATAAGAAAATTGAGTGTGATGACTGTTACTGTTCCTGAACTCTACGACCAAGACGGTTTTCCTGTGGAGGGGGGCCTCATGGACCCTCGGCTCGGTGTCGTAGACCCGGGCATGAGATGCAGGACCTGCTTGGGCAAGGTCGGCGTGTGCCCCGGCCACTTCAGCCACATTGAGTTTGCCAAGCCCGTAATCCACATCCGGTTCGGGAAGGAAATTTACCTGTGGCTCGGCGCCACATGCTTCAGTTGCGGAAGAGTGACCCTGGACAAGAATGCCAAAGAGCAGTATTTCAAGGAACTGAAGAGGATTGAAAATGAAGGGACTGAGCAGGAAAAAAGGAAGATGATCCGTGAAATTCTCAAGGAGGCCAAGAAGGCTAAAGTGTGTCCCCACTGCGGTGCCGAGAAGCAGGTAGTCAGCTATGAGAAGCCCACCACCTATTATCTGGGCGAAGAAAAGATGACCCCTGTTGAAGTGAGGGAGCAGCTGGAGAGCATACCTGATGAAGATTTATTCTTCATGGGGATTGACAGCGAATCCTTCCGTCCGGAGTGGGCAGTCCTCACAACCTTCCTGGTCCCGCCCGTTACAGTCAGGCCGTGCATTACTCTCGAAACCGGCGAGAGGAGCGAGGACGATTTGACTCACAAGCTTGTGGACATAATGCGCATCAACCTGCGCCTCAGGGAGAATATGGCCAGCGGTGCGCCGGCAGTCATTATCGAGGACCTTTGGGAACTGCTCCAGTACCATGTGACCACCATGATAGATAACCAGGTTTCCGGCATCCCGCCGGCCCGCCACCGGGCAGGGCGCATACTCAAAGGCATAGTCCAGCGCATCAAGACCAAGCAGGGCAGGTTCAGGCGGAACCTGGCAGGCAAGCGCGTGAATTTTTCCGCCCGCACAGTCATCAGTCCGGATGCGCGGTTGAGTGTTGATGAAGTCGGGATACCTGAAGAGATTGCCAAAGTCCTGACTGTTTCAGTTTATGTTGTTGCCGAGAACTTGAACGATTTGAGAAAAATGGTGAAACGGGGCCCCGATGCAATTGACGGAGCCAACTATGTGGTGGACGCCCAGAACAACCGCCTGAGGATTACCGAGTTCAACCGCGAGGCTTTGGCAGAACAGCTTGAGCCCGGCTGGCAGGTTGAACGCCATCTGATGAAAGGGGACGTGGTGCTTATGAACCGGCAGCCCAGCCTGCACCGCATGAGTTTGATGGGCCACAAGGTCCGCATTCTGCCGGGCAGGACTTTCAGGATACATCCAAGCGTCTGCGCTCCGTACAACGCAGATTTTGACGGCGATGAGATGAACCTCCATGACCCGCAGGGGGCCGAGGCCCGCGCCGAAGCTTATGAACTGCTGGGTGTCCGGAACAATCTCCGGAGCCCCCGCTTTGGAGGGGCTATAGTGGGCATTTGGAGGACGCAGATAAGCGGACTCTTCCTGCTTACCAAAGACGGAACCGTCCTCAGCCGGAAGGAGGCCATGCAGTTGCTCTATGATGCTGAAATTGATGTGGACCTGCCCCCGCGGAAAGAAACTTTCACAGGCAAGGAGATATTCTCCCTGCTTCTGCCGGAGAATTTCAGCATAACCTTCGACAGCAAGGCGGCCAAGAGCGGGAAAATCAAAAAAGTCGACAGGCGGGTGGTGGTGAAAAACGGCAGACTGCTCCAGGGTGTGATTGACGGCAACGCCGTCGGGTCCTTCGGGGGCAAGATGCTGGACAGGATAATTCAGGAGTACGGCAAAGATTTTGGGCTCAAGTTCATCAACCAGGCTGCCAGCCTGGGGCTGATTTATCTGAAGATGCGGGGCATGAGTGTGAGCATTGAGGATTTTGAGATTGGAGCGGAGGCCCACAAGGAAATCAACAAGATGCTCAGCAAAGCCGAGAGGGATGTACAGAAGATCATAGCGGCTGCTGAAGCCGGCAAGCTGGAGAGCTGGCCCGGCATGACTCTTGAGGAGACCCGCGAGAATGAAATAATACACAGGCTCAACAAGGCCCGCGATGAATCCGTAAAAATTGTAGGGGATGAGATGAAGCTTTCCAACTCTGCAACAGTCATGGCCATCAGCGGCGCCCGTGGCACCCTGCTCAATGTCGGCCTGATTGCCGGTGCGGTCGGCCAGCAGGCTATCGGGGGCGGGAGGCCGAACCGGGGATATTATTCGCACAGGACTTTCCCCCACTTCAGCCCCGGGGATGTCGGCGCCAAGTCCAAAGGCTTCGTCCGGAGCTCCTACGGAACCGGCCTGGACCCGTTTGAATTTTTCTGGGTGAGTGCATCCGGCCGTGAAGGCCTTACGGACACAGGCGTCAAGACGCCCAAGAGCGGTTATATGTACCGCAGGCTCGGCAACGCTTTGCAGGACCTGCGGGTGGAGGCGGACGGGACTGTCCGCGATTCCGGCGGCACCATAGTGCAGTTCAAGTACGGCGAGGACGGCATTGATGTGTCAAAGAGCGACAGGGGCTTCATTGATTTTGAAAGGCTTGCTGATATAGCTGCTGAAGGAGGTGGCAGGAAATGATACCGAAAAAAATACTCGAGGATGCAGAAGCCATCGCCAAGAGGAGGAAACTGACGCCCTCCCAGAAGAAGAAGTATCTCCAGCTGGTCAGGGAAAAATATGAAGCGATGATGCTCCAGCCCGGAGAAGCAATAGGCATAATCACCGCCCAAAGCATAGGGGAGCCCGGCACACAGCTGACCATGCGGACCTACCACTATGCAGGTGTGCTGGAGATGAATGTCACTTTGGGTCTGCCCAGAGTTATTGAAATTGTGGATGCGCGGTCCACCCCGAAGACGCCCATGATGACCGTCCGTCTTCTGCCCGAGTTCGCGCAGGACGAGGAGAAGGCCAAGAGGGTGGCTGCCCGCATCAAGATGACCTCCCTGAGCGAGCTGACCAAGAAGGTGGATACCGACATCATAGAAAGAAAAATCACTGTCGAGCTTGATGAAAAAATTTTGGAGGATTACAATATGTCCCCCGGTGAAATTGCGGAAATTATCGGCAAGAGGGTCAAAGGCATCGATGTCGAGCTTGAAGGCGATTTCTCCATTGCAGTCACCACCAAGAAGGCAGGCCTCCGCAAACTCTACAAATTCAAAAGCACTCTGCTTGAAACCAAGGTTGGGGGTGTTGAAGGCATCACCGGCACTTTGGTCAGCAAGAAAGACGGGGAGTTTGTCATCTTTACAGAAGGAAGCGCCCTCAAGGAAGTCCTTGAGATTGAAGGGGTCGACCCCGCCAAGACCATCAGCAACGACATCCACGAAATTGCGAATGTGCTCGGAATTGAAGCTGCCCGCAACTCCATCATCCATGAGATGCAGTCCGCCATGATTGGTGCGGGAGTCAGCAATGTCGATGTGCGCCACATAATGATGGTGGCGGATATGATGACCCTCACAGGTGCAATCAATGCCATCGGCAGGTACGGCATCGCCGGAGAGAAGTCAGGGGTCCTTGCGAAGGCCAGTTTTGAGACACCCGTAATGCATTTAATCAACGCTGCTATGTCTGGTGAGTTCGACAACTTTAACTCGGTAATAGCAAACGTCATGGTCGGCCAGCCCGTCAAGGTCGGCACGGGCACAGTGAGGCTGATGATGAAAGTGTGATAGTCATGGAATGGAAAAATGAAGTCAAAACAGCTGCAGAGAAGGGCAAGCTTTTGATGGGTCTGAGGTCTGTTGAGAAAGCGCTGAAGAAAGGAGAGGGCAAATTGGTGGTCATTTCGTCCAACTGCCCGGAGCCCGATGCAGTCAAGCGCCATGCCAAGTTGGCCAAAGTGAAGCTTGTCGAGTTCAAGGGGTCAAGCTATGAGCTGGGGGCGATTGCACGCCAGCCCTTCAGCGTATCAAGTCTTATGGTGAAAAAATGAAGCTGACTATCAACAATGAAACTTTTCGGTACCTTTCTGTTTTTGGCACCCTGACAGGAGTGAGCGCTGTTGATTGTTTCGAGAACGGAGACGAAGTTGTTTATGTTGTTGAGGCCGGAAAAATCGGCATTGCTGTTGGCAAAGGCGGAGTCAATATCAAAAAAGTCGAGAAGCTTTTGAAGAAAAAAGTAAGGCTTGTGGAGCATTCCCAGGATGCAGTGCGGTTCGTCCGCAATGTGCTGTTTCCTATGAAGCTCAAGAACGTTTATGTCTCCACTAAAAGCGACGGTTCGCAGGTGATCAATCTCCAGGTGGATGCACGCATGAAAAGAACGCTGATGAAAGAAAGCAAAAATCTTTATAATCTGCTCAATCAGCTTGTATCTCGGCACTTCCCCGATTTCAAAGTAGAGGTGAAGGAGCAATGAAAAAAACACGCGGATACTATGCAGCAAGAAAACTGCTCAAGAGGAGGAAGGAGCACCGCAAACTCCAGAAGACCTGGAGGCAGCGCGCCTACGGCACCAAGTGGATAAACGACCCCCTTGAGCGGTCGCCACAAGCCCGGGGCATAGTCCTGGAGAAAGTCGGCATTGAAGCCCGCCAGCCCCATTCAGGCATCCGCAAATGCGTCCGCGTCCAGCTCATGAAGAACGGCAAGCAGGTCACTGCTTTCGCCCCCCGCGACGGCGCCATAAATATGATTGAAGAGCATGATGAAGTCCTTATTGAAGGCATTGGGGGCCGCAAGGGAAGGTCGTTCGGCGACCTGCCGGGAGTCCGCTACAAAGTCATCCAGGTGAACGGGGTCTGCATGGAAATGATCCGGACCGGCCGGAAGGAAAGAAAGAGGAGATGAATATGGCGCAGGAATCCCGCGACTCAACCGAAACGAATGAAATCCGGCTGTTCAGCAAGTGGTCTTTCAGCGGCATCAAAATCCGCGACCCCAGCCTGAAGGCATACATCAATCTGCGCCCCATCATCACCCCCCATACCGGAGGCAAATGGCAGAAGAAGATGTTCGGCAGGGGGAAGTACAATATTGTTGAGCTTTTTGTGAACAAGCTTATGGTGACCGGCCACAGCAAAGCCGGCAAAAAGCATGTATTCACAAGCGGGCGCAACACCGGCAAGAAAATGATGGTTTTGTCGCATGTTGAAAGCGCCTTCAGCGCCATCGAGAAAAAAACACGCCAGAACCCAATTCAAATTCTCATCCGTGCGGTTGAGAATTCAGCACCCCGCATGGAAATCACAACGGTTGAATACGGCGGTATGCGGACGCCCGTTGCAGTCGATGCTTCGCCTCTCCGCAGACTCAGCTTGGCAATGTCTTTCCTGACCAAAGGGGCAGCCAGGAAGGCCAACCTGAAGAAAACCACACTCACGCAGGCCATTGCACAGGAGCTTATTGCAGCGGCCAGCAACGATTCGTCCAACAGCTTTGCAGTGGACAGGAAGACCATGATGGAGAAGCAGGCCGAAGCCAGCCGGTGATTAATCAGCCCCGGCCCGCCGGAGGCGGGCCACGTGGTGTCGCTTCGTTAAGCGACGGAGAAGC
>CAZJUS010000003.1:0-38292 GCA_964549355.1 Candidatus Undinarchaeota archaeon
GGCTGTCCGGAGGACAGCCACCCTGATCAAACTCGGTGAGAGTTTGTTGGACTGGAGGGGACTCGAACGAGCTTTGCGAAGCGAACGCTACGGCGTTCGACCACGGTGCCTGCTTCGCCCGATTCGCGGCTCAGCAGGCAGAGTAGTTTTTGGTCAAGCTTTTCGCGAAGCGAAAAGGTTGTTGGACTGGGGGGGACTCGAACCCCCGACTTCCTCCATGCCAAGGAGGTGTCCTTCCAGCTAGACTACCAGCCCCAACCTTTACGAAGCGAACGCTACGGCGTTCGACCACGTGGCCTGCCTCCGGCAGGCCGAACAGTTTTGCGATTCGCGGCTCAGCAGGCGAAGTGGTTTTTGGTGAAGCTTTTTCCCAAAAAGCTTCTGGGGCCGGCGAGATTTGAACTCGCGACGACTCGGTCTTCAGCCGAGCGCTCTCCCCCTGAGCTACGGCCCCGAGCTTTGCGAAGCTCGACCACGTAGCCTGCCTCCGGCAGGCTGCCTATATCTCCTCTTGCTGTTTTTCAGTTTAAAGCTTTACTGGCTGAAACTCCGGATTAGGAAAATCAGCACAGCGCACGCCCCCGCAATCCACAGGGCGTATTTTTCGACAAACTCCTCAAACCAGTTCGGACGGCGGTTTTCATTAGTTTTCTTTTTGGCGCCGCCGAGTGTAATCTGCTTGATGCCGGGCTTTCCGGCCGCCCTGCCACCTATTTTGTTGAGGTGGTCCACCCAGTCCTTCCGCATCTTCCTGCCGAGATATTGTTTGTCTGTGGAGAACTCAAAGGTTTCCAGGACTTTCCGCTTCAGCTTGGCATAGTCCTCCGGCTCCATCTCCTCATGTGATTTTTTCAGGAGCCTCTCAAAAAATTTGAGCAGTATGCGGAAGTTGTCTTCTTTCTCCTCCCGGCCCCCTTTCTTGAGCTCGCCGGCGATGGCCTTCCAGTGCGAGGCGAAGTCGTGGTTGTAGTTCATCATGGCGAAGATGCTCCGCATTTTCAGGTCGATTATTTGCACAACTCGGGGATCCATTTTTACACCTCACACGGCCGGGCCCGCCGGGATTTGAACCCGGGCCAGAAGGTCCGCAACCTCCCGTCCTATCCAAACTAGACTACGAGCCCGAACTTTACGAAGCGACTCTCCGAGCCGATCACGTTGCCTGCCTCCGGCAGGCCGAAGGGTTTGTTCCGCAGAACTTACCCGTCTGCGTAGTTATTTCAAGTTTCCAATTTTAATAGTTGCCTCAGCCGATATAGGTGGTCTCTTCCTGCTTCTTGACCTGCGGTCGCAGGCCTTCAATTTTTTTGCCTGCCAGTGCATCTTCAAGCTTCCGGGTCGCCCCCAGCAGCATCCTCCCCAGGGCCTTGGCCGTTATCGGGCTCAGCACCACGTCCGACACCACCTCTTTTCTGGATGTGTCCAGGAAGGCGATGCGTATCATCCCGTCCTTTTCTTCGCTTTCACGGCTCTTCTTGAGCATAAAACTGACCATGACTTCGTCTCCGAAGACCGCACTCATCCTGCTGTTGAACTTGCTTGTCATGCACAGGTTACCACCACACCTTTTTAAACGATAGGGACAGGAAGTGATTACACTTAATTACAGGTGATAATAATGGGAAAAGTCAGCCCAGTAGCAGTAAAATATATCATAAAGTCCGAAATCACCGCCACGGGCATGGTTGAAAAGCCGGATGTCATCGGCGCAATTTTTGGGCAAACGGAAGGCCTTTTGGGCCAAGACCTGGAGCTCCGCGAGCTCCAGAAATCAGGGAGGATAGGAAGAATAGACGTCAAGCTCAAGACGGAGAAGGGCAAGACCACAGGCACCATTGAACTGCCTTCCAGCATGGACAAGGCGGAGACTGCCATAATCGCAGCGGCCATGGAGACCATAGACAGGATAGGCCCGTGCGAGGCCAAGGTCAAAGTCAAGGCAGTCGAGGACGTGCGCGAAATCAAAAGGCGCTACATAATCGACAGGGCAAAGTCGGTGCTGAAGGAGACCCTCCTGAAGGGGCCCGACACCCAGGAGCTGGTGACCAAAGTTTCTGAAGCAGTCAGGCAGGCCGAGATTGTGGCCTACGGCAAAGAAAAGCTCCCGGCAGGTCCGATGGTGGGCAAGTCGGATGAGCTCATCCTGGTCGAAGGGAGGGCCGATGTCCTGAACCTGCTCAAATACGGCATAAAGAATGCCCTGGCCCTCGGCGGCACCAAGATGCCGTGGGAGGCTATTGAACTCAGCCGGAGGAAGGAAACCACTTTGTTTGTGGACGGCGACAGAGGCGGAGACCTGATTATCAAGGATGTGCTTTCCGTCTCGGACATCGACTTTGTCTGCAAGGCCCCCGACGGGAAGGAAGTCGAGGAGCTGACCGGCAAGGAAATCCAGAAGGCCCTCCGGGCCCGCGAGAGCGCCGAGCAGTACCGGACCAACAATAAAATTGCACCTTTTGTCTCCGAAGCAGACAGTCCTGAGCCTGCAAAACCGAGTTCAAGGCGCAGGGCCTCCAGAAAGGAAAAGGGGGAGAAAGCAGAGAAAACAACTGCAACCGCCAGGCGGGCGTCCTCGAAGGCGTCCAAGCTCAGCAAGAGCAAAAAAGAGCAGTTCAAGAAGCTTCTTGACGACCTGCTTGGGACCCGCGGAGCCTACCTGCTCAGCGGCACCGAGATCCTGGGCAAGGTCCCGACGACGGAGCTGTCCCGCTACCTTGAGATTCTCAAGGCGGACACAGTGGTCATGGACGGAAAAGTCACCAGCAGGGTGGCGAGCATCTGCAAATCCCACGGCATCGGCCTGATAGTCGGCAAGGAAGCGGACAAGATATACGGCGTGGATGTGGTAATCCAGTCGGAGCTGGAGGCGAAATGAATGGCGCGCACTTCAAGGACCAAATGCTCCAGTTGCGGCAGGGTGATGCCCCGCACCAAGCTGGTGCCTTCCTACAGGAAAGTCTTCGGCGATGTCCGGAAGCAGTATCTCTGCATAGTCTGCGCCAAAAGGAGGGGCATTCCAGTCCAGAAAAGCCGGCAGAAAATTATCCACAGCCGCGGAGCTTCCCAGAGGCGCCGTGCGCGCAGGCGGAGGGAATACTGAACCTTCGGAGAATGCCCCGGAAGCGCATATAACTTTAATTATGCCTTGATGCTTCACCTTTTGTGAAGTCCATTGTCATAGGCAGGGATGCCGAGGACCGGAAGAAATTCGGCGATGAAGGCCTGGCCTACCTGGGCAAGCATTACGTCAGGACAGGAGACATCACCAACCTGGCCAACAAAGTCTATCTCGACCTGGCCCGCCCCCATGTCATACTCCTGTCCGGCAAGAGGGGGCAGGGCAAGTCCTACACCCTCGGGGTCATAGCAGAGGAGATTGTCTTCCTGCCCCGCAGGATGAGGGAGAAGCTGACGGTCCTGATTTTCGATACCATGGGCATCTACTGGACCATGTCCAACCCGAACGCCAAGCAGGAGGCGTACCTGAAGCAGTGGGGCCTCGAGCCCGCCGGCACGCCCATCCGTGTTTTGGCTCCCCTCGGCTGGATTGAGAAATACAAAGAGGCAGGCATTGAAGTCAGCCAGCCCTTGGCAATCAACCCCCTCGACCTCAATATTGAAGACTGGGCGGACACCTTTGACGTCCATATTTTCGACCCCATCATGATCCTGCTTTCCCGCGTCCTCAAGCACAAGCCTTCGAATCTCATGGATATCATAGGCCTGATTGAGAAGGACGACCGGGCCGACAAGCTGACCAAGGACGCCCTCATCAGCAGGATTGAAGCTGCAAATGAATGGGGGGTTTTCAGTGAGAAGGGCATGAGGATTGAAGAGCTCATGGCCCCCGGCACCATAAATGTGCTCGACCTGAGCCTGCTGGGGCAGAGGGTGAAGAGCCTGATGATTGGCCTGCTCAGCAGGAAGGTATTCCATGCCAGAGTGGTCGCCCGCAAGATAGAGGAGAAAGCCCAGATCCAAAAATTCACAGAGATAGGCCACAGGTTTTCGTCGAAGCTCCCGATGCCCTGGATCCTGATAGATGAGGCCCACGAGTATCTGCCGAATGATGTGCTCACCCCTTCGGCCAGGGCTCTTGTGCAGATCATCCGCGAAGGCAGGCAGCCCGGGATTACTCTTGTGCTGGCCACCCAGCAGCCCGGCAAGATACATTCCGATGTGATGACGCAGGCGGACATAGTAATGAGCCACCGCGTGACTGCGGAGCTGGACATGAAGGCCCTCAACAGCATAATGGGGACTTACATGCAGTTCCCCATGGAGAAGTATCTTTCATCCCTTCCCCGCCTCAAAGGCGCTGCGGTGGTCCTTGATGACAATGCAGAGAAAGTATACCGCATCCGGGTCAGGCCGAGGATAAGCTGGCACGGCGGTGAGAGTGCAACGCTGGTCCAATAATCCGCTAATCCCGCAGTATTATGCGGTCCCCGCCCCTCAGGGTCACCAGCTTCAGGTTTTTGCCCCGGGCCCTCCTGCGGACTTTGGCGTCCATGCTGGCCACATACGCCCCGTATTCCTCCGCGATGCCGACGACAGCTTCATCTGCACTGCAGTCTGAGCCGACGGCGGTGAACTGCCGGCCTTCGAGCAGCTCCAGGGCGACTTTGGCCCCGGTATTCTTTCCAGCTATGAGATGCAGCTCCCTGATGACGGGTTCGGGGATTATGAACTCTACCTCCCCCAGCAGTTTCCTGATTTCAGCAAAAACGTCGAGTTTGTTTTCGTAGGGTATCAGCAGGAAGTTGGTGTCCAGAACCACCCGCCGTTTCTGCCCCGCCTCCCCCCAAGCGCTTTTTTTGGATTTCATAAGCTCAGCATCTCCATCAGGTTCCTGACCCCTGCAGCCATCCCCAGCGACATTATAGCAGTCCTCAGGAATATGCCTTCCTCGCCTTTTTCATCTTTTATGAGATAGAACACAGCCACCAGCAGCAGGGTCTTCAACAGGCTGAATATCAGGGGGTGGATGGACATCAGGGACTTTGCAACCACATGCTCCTCGAAGAGCCCTGCCATGACGCCGAAACCGCTTATCCAGGCCTCGAACACGTGGGACATCCAGGGCAGGGGGTCCCGCATCCATGGAATTTTTCTGATGACAAAATAAGATACTGCCATGGGAGCTATGGAAAGCAGGGCCAGCCTCCAGGCAGTCATCCTCAAAATCTGAATTGAAGCAATGGCGAATATGACTGCAAGGAGATAGCCCACTTCCTTGGCAAACTCAAGGTCGGATAATGCAAAGGCCAGGAACAGCAGGGGCACCGCTATGTAGATGCCGGGGGTTGCAGTCAGCGGGCTGGGTGCAATAAGGGCGCCGTCGGCGAACCTCAGCAGGCCGGCGAAGACCAGCCAGGGCAGGAAGGCTTTTCGGAAGTCCTTCTGCTTCCATCTCCTGGCCACCTTCCAGAAGGCAAAGACCAGCAGGGCGTACCCAAAAGCCATCAGCAGTGTGGTGTAGGGGTTGTAGCCCTGCCTCAGGAATATCGGATTCCATATATTGGCTTGAAACCATCCCACACTACGGCTTCATGCGGGCGTTATTATTATTTCCGGTTAAAATCACCGAAAAAAAGCCTCCGAGGGGCTTTTCGCCAGTTTTATAAATATATACTTAAATATATATTATGGGCTGGAAGGTTCCGCCGAAAATTGAGGTCCTGCAGGCCCTTGGGGCTGTGGCAGACGATAAAGTGCGCTTTGTTTCGGCAGAAAATGCCGAAGTTGAAAGTTTTGACGGAAAAGAGAAATTTGAGGTGTTTTGGAAGCCGGAGAAGAACGCAATATCCAGCAACGACAGCAGTTCGACTTATGCAGGCTATCTCGGCTATCCCGCCCTTGCTTTCCTGATGGTGCTTGGAGTCCTTCCGTACGACATATACCTGGGCAGGAAGCTCTCAGGAATTCCCTGGAAGAAGCTCAAGGACGCTTACAAAGACCACCAGCTCATCATCAAGGAGGCGACTAATGGATGGAGCGCCCTTGACAAGCAGAGGCTCGAAAAATTTGCAGACTGGATTTTGGGGATGCTGGAAGGGCTTGAGCTGGTGAAGCTTGATGAAAGTCCGAAGACCCTGCCCGACTTTGTCGGCAAGGAGTAATTGCACTCGGCAAGGAATAAATACGCGCATCGCATCTGCTCTATGTGGAAGGACAGCTTATGGTTTTTTGGGACGGGGCCGGTGAAGAACTTGAGCATTTTTTGCGGGGCATCTCTGAATTTCCAAGCATCCTTGTGATTGTACCCCCCCGCTTCCGTGAATCCAAGGCCTTGGCAGAACGGCTCGGGCGCAATATTCTCTTTATGGAGCTTGAAGATGCAAAGCTCCTGTTCAAACCCAGATACATTTTTCACTATGCAAAAGACGGGGAAGGCCCTGAAGAAGTTGCATCAAAAGTGAAACAAGACTTCAATGTCCTGCTTGTTTTTGGAAAAAAAGAAGGCAATCCAATTTCACTAAAGGACTGGATAGGACATTCGACTGCAGCCCCGCTGGTGGTGTATGAGATTCTCAAGCTTTTAAGAAAGTTTTAATTTTGTTTGGCAAATCTTTCAGATTCACTTTTTCTCTGGATTGGCCGAACATGACTGTTGCCTCTCCGCTGTCAACTTCCTGCTTTCCAATAAAAATCAGGACAGGAATTCCCAGCTTCCTGTAATATTCACTTTGCTTTTTGTCTTTTCGGTCCATCAAGTCAACCCGAACCTTGATTCCGTTCCGCCTAAGGAGGTCTGCAACTTTCCAGCTGTATGATTTTGCACCTATGTTTATTATTCCCACCTCAGCAGATGTCTTTTTCTCTTTCTTGAAAATTCCCAGCTCCAACCCGGCGTCAATCAGCCTTTCCACTCCTATGGTGGTCCCTGTTGCAGGCAGGTCTTTTCCGCCGTATTTGGCGATTAGACCATCATAACGGCCCCCTCCGGTTATGCTACCTATGGCGGGAGCTTCGACCAAAGTCTCGAAGATAGGGCCGGTGTAGTAGTCCAACCCTCTGACCATGCCCAGTTTCAATGAAATTTTTTCTGTTGGAATAAGTGCAAGGATTTCTTCCAAATCCCTCTTCGACTCTTCGATGTCGGAGTTTTTGAATTTTTCTGAAATTTCTTCTAGGACTTGGCCGGGCTTTCCAGAAATTTTCAATATTTTCATAACTTCGTTCACTTTTTTGCCGTCGATAATCTTACCCAGCTCTTTTTTCACTCCGTCTTCACCAATTTTGTCAAGCTTGTCGATAACAGTGTAAAGTGCTCCTGGATTTTTTATGCCAATCCCTTTTTCGAATATGCCTCTAAGCAATCTTCGGTCATTCAGATTCACTGTGAATTCATTAAATCCGAATTCTTTCATGACTTCGAGGGTTAAGTTCAATATCAGAGCGTCAGCTTCAGGTCTGGGCGAGCCTACAACGTCTGCATCGCACTGCCAAAATTCCCGATACCTTCCTTTCTGTGGCCTGTCATGGCGGTACACACGGCCGATATGATATCTGCAGAATGGAAGGGGGATGTTTGGGTTCTCAGCCATATATCTTGCAAGGGGCACCGTCAGATCGTACCGGAGTGCCATTTCGCGCCCGCTCCATTTGTCTTTGAAGTAATACAGCATCTGGTTTTCAGCTTCGTCTCCGTACTTGCCCTTCATGGTCTCCCACAATTCAACAACCGGGGTCCCGAAGGGGTCAAATCCAAATCTTTCGAAAATAGCTTCAAGCCGTGAGAACACCGACTTGCGCAGAAGCATGATTTCCGGGCTGAAATCCCTCATCCCTTTAGGTGCGGGAGACATACTAACCACATGCAGCAGGGCTATAAAAGACTTAATTATGGACCTGTTCCTGCCTTGTGTGGAAATGCCTCATTTCGTAATCGACATGGGCTTGTGGCCCTACCACTCTCCGCAGGAAAAGAAGCTTCTGATGAGGCAGATAAAGCTTTCAATCTTCGAGGTCAGAGCGTTCGGCTCTGATAAGAATTTGAGCTTGGTTTCTGTGCCTGAAGATTTGGCCAAAAAGGTTTCAAAGTGGGGTTTCTCTGGAGGCATCTCTTCAGAAAAAGCCGAAGGAGTGAATTTAGTTTTGCTGGATCCTCATGCTGATGATGTGCTGAAAAATGTGGATTTGAATAAGAGGTATATTATTGGCGGGATAGTCGATAAAAGCCGTAGAATTAAAACTCGTTCACTTTGGTATGATGTTCCGCGGAAGAAGCTCGAATTTTGCGGTTCCACTGTGGGGGTGCCGGATCGAATAAACTTGCTGATTAGAATTTTATGTGAAAACGCAAAAGGAATTCCAATTCGCAAATCAATTATTAACAACATGCCTAGGAGAGAAAAAAGTGAACGAGTGAAAATGGAGATGTCCCGTGGAAAATCAACTTCCGAAGTTGCCGATCTTCTTCAAATTCCAGAAACTGAGGTCTTGAAATTTATTCAACAGTAACGCTTTTGGCCAGATTTCTCGGTTTGTCGGGGTCTTTTCCCAGGAGAACTGCTGTGTGGTAGGCAAGCAACTGCAAAGGGATTATGTACGATATGGGTGAATACTCATTTTGGATTTTTGGCAGTCCGTAAAAACGGTCGGACAGCTCTTCCAATTCTTTATCGCCGTTTTCCCCGAAAATGAAAAGTTTTCCGCCTCTGGCTTTTATTTCTTCAAGATTGCCCATCATCTTCTTCCGGTGTTCGTCATTTGGGCAAATTGCAATGATAGGGGTTCCTGTCTCAATTAACGCAAGCGGTCCGTGTTTCAACTCGCCGCCTTCGTAGGCCTCCGCATGGATATATGCCAACTCTTTTAATTTGAGTGCACCTTCCTTCGCAGTAACCACACTTGGCCCGCGCCCAATGTAAAACAACTCTTTCACATTTTTTAGTTCGTTTGCAAGCGGTTTCATTTTTTTGTCAAAATCAGCAACATGATTTAAATCAAATCTCGGACGCGGGTTTCCTTTCATTACAGCATCTACAGCGTATAAAACTGCTAATTGAGATGTGAATGTTTTTGTTGCAGCAACTCCAATTTCAGGACCTGCATGCGTGTGAATAATGAAATCTGAAATCCGGGTTAAGGTCGAACCGTTTACATTCACAAGACCGTAAACTTTTTCACCCCTTTCATGTGCAATTCTTGCAGCCTGCAGAGTGTCGGCAGTTTCACCGCTTTGGCTTATTGCCAAAATACTGCCTCCACGATACAATGCGCCGAATTCACTCGAAATAATAAGTCTGCCTTTTATTTTTGAAGCATATAGGAACGCCAGCCCGGCATGTTGTGAAGTGCCTGCTGCCACAATGTCTATTTCATCTTCGAGATTTTTTGCAAATTCGTCAATTTTGGCATCCAATAATGTGTTTCTGACAGCATCCGATTGCTCATATATTTCCTTGAGCATGAAGTGTGAATAGCCGTTTTTCATGGCATCCTTTACGGACCATTTAATGTTATTTATTTCCCGATTGACTGCATGACCATTTGACTCAATGTAGATGGTGTCTTTGTCAATAAACCCCATATCTCCATCCTGAACGAATATTGCTTTTTTGGTATGTTTAAGAAAAGCGACAACATCACTGGCCACAAAGTTTTCACTATTGTGCGTGCCTTTGCCTATAACCAACGGGCTGTGGTTTCTTGCGAAGAAAATCCTGCGGTCCCCTTTCACCATTGCAAGAATTGCATAACTCCCTTCCAATTTGGATACAGTTTTTTTGAAAGCAGTGAATGGGTCGAAATTTTTTAGTTTTTGTGCGAAGAGTTGCGGGATGACTTCTGTGTCGGTGTCGGATATGAATTCAACACCTTTTGATTTTAATTCACGTTTCAGTTCCATGAAGTTTTCAATAATTCCATTGTGAACGGCGACCACTCGGAGGTTTGCGTCGCTGTGGGGGTGGGCGTTGATGCGGTTCGGCGCTCCGTGTGTCGCCCATCGCGTGTGGCCGATGGCAGTGTGGGCATCGGGGAGCTGTTTGATTTTTTCTGCAAGGTCGTCGACCTTCCCCGCATTTTTTGCAATTGAGATTTCGGCGTTGCTGACTGCGATGCCCGCAGAGTCATAGCCCCGGTATTCCAGGGTCTTCAGGCCTTCAAAAACCACCTGTTTCGCATTTTTTGCCCCTGCGCACCCCACAATGCCACACATACCCCAACGAACCACCTGCCAATTAAAGCATTTTTGAAGGTTTAATCGCAGTTTAAGAGTATTTTCAAATCTGAGTTTCATTCATTTTATAAATGGTTTTTTAGTATTGATAACTTTTATATAGTGCCTGAAGGAGATTTGCCTATGCCTATTTGGAGAACTACTATAACCAAGGTTTCAGCTGAGCGAGGGAGCATTACGTCACCAAAAATGCAGGTTGAAGTCAGCCCCAGGATCGGCAAGGCCAAAATGGAGAAAGCCGGCGGCTCCGAGCTGCTGAAAGTGCCTTATGACCTCAATATCAGCTACGGGGATGCCGGAAAGATTGTCGTGAGCGGCGATGTCTTTTTCATTGGCGAATCCAGTGAAGTCTTGAAGGATGGAACTCTTCAGGATGTGGAACTCCTCCGCCAGGTTTACCAAAGACTTTTTGTTGAACCCATGGTTCTTGCAATTTCACTTGCCAAAGAATTGGTGCTCCCCCTGCCGGTCCAGATGCCGCAGGTCAAGATTGAGCAGGCAGGCAAGAAACCGGAAAAGCCAGGCAAAAAGTGAATTGTTCGGGTGCTTTACTGCGGGAGCGGTGAAGTTGCTCCGCATGCAAGGCATTTCATTACTTTGATTCTGTCCACTTTTTCTATCTTTGTGTCCGGTTTTCCGCAGACCGGGCAGATTACGCAGTTTTTGACATAGATGTCCATCTTTTTTTGGATGAGCATCGCACCGAATCTTCCAACAAAAATTACGCGGTTGCCTTCAATTCTGAAGCTGGCTCCAAGGTCTCTGCTGATATATTTGGCCATGTGGTGGATGTCCCTGTTCACATAATTGGCAATTTCTTGGGCGTTGGCCCAGATGACTTTTTTGCCTTCGGTAACTACTTTGACTTTTGGAACTTCAAACCTCTTTTTCTCAAAAATAATGGGCGGCATTTTTTCGTACGCCCGTTTCAGCATCCTATCGTAATCTGCAGTCATCTTAATTAATTCAGTTCTCTGTTTAAAAACTGAAGGGATGCTTGCTTTAAGGGGGCTCCAAGGCAGCATGCGCACCGGCAGAATCTTTCCGAAAGTTATTTCAGCAACTTCATGTCCCGTAGTTTGTGAAGGCGGTAATTTTTGACATGGACGGCGTAATTGCCGACACTCAAAAAGTCCATGGGGCGCTTGACCGCCTTCTGCTGAAAGAATGCGGTGTTGATATCCCCGGCCACGAAATCAGCGCCCGGTTTGCAGGAATCCCTTCGGAAGAAGTATATCGGATTGTCTTGGAGGAAAATGGAAAAACCGGCAATCCAATGGAAATGGTCCAGAGAAAAAAGCAGATGTTCCGCGACGAAATTATGAAAGGTGTTGAAAGTGTTGAGGGCGCCGTTGAGCTTGTTCGCGACCTCCACAAAAGGAAAATTCCGATTGCAGTTGCATCATCTACCGACCGGGACGGCATCGACCATGTCCTGAAAACCTTGGGCATCCTCCACCTTTTCAACGCCGTTGTTTCAGGCAGTGAAGTCCCCAGGGGCAAGCCGGCTCCTGATATTTTTCTGCGGGCTGCAGAACTGATCGGCGTTCCACCGGAGCACTGCATTGTGGTTGAAGACGGAATTGGAGGAGTCCTCGGTGCCCAGAAGGCCGGCATGAAAGTAATCGGGTTCGGCAGGGCCGTTGAAACAATTGCAGACCTTTCTGTCCACAGCATGGACGAAGTCAAGCAGGTGATTGGGCATTTCTTGGAGAAAGGCGTCCTCAAAGGATGACCGCCGTTTTCGGCACTCCGCCCGAAGAGTTAGCGATAAATAATCCCCCTGCTTTGGATTTTGTGGTGGAGCGCCTTTTTTCTGCAGAATGCCTGGAGTACCGGGCGGAATTCAACACCCGCCTCAAGGCATATGTGCGGGAGCTTATTGAAGGGCACCCCCTGCTGGAAGCAGGACTTCAGGGCCTTTTGGATGTTGACAACTTGGCGCTCCCCTGCCCCGGTCTGCTCGGGAAGCTCAGACACACCCTCAACATCATCGCAGCATCCGTTGTCCGCGGGGATTCAGTATCCCTGCTGGTTGCAGACCCTTCACTTGAAGCATCGAAGAGGGAGGGCACAGGCAAGACAGCCATTGTGTCCAAGCTGATGGGCATCGAAGTGCCGTATGACGCCTTCAAGCCCGTGCCCACCAATGAGCAGGAGCTCAAAGTGGCCCTTGGAAGGCTCCGTTCGATGGAGAAGATCAGGGTCGCCCATTCCAACAAGGAGCTGAAAATTTTAACTTCAGACATGCCCTTTGTCGGCATCAATGAGGAAGGCGTCATGGTTGCATGCCCCCCGCAGGGAGAGTACCTGGTTTCCATGTGGGATCTGGGCCGGCACATCATGAGGGTCATAGACCCCAATTACTACCCCGGCAAACGCAGGAAGGACATGGTTTTCAGGGCATACCAAAAAGAAGTGTCCAAAGGGTTCTATTTTGATTTTGACCTTTTTGCTGATTTTTCCAAAGCTTACAGGGTGACATCCATTTTTATGGTGACCCGCCCCGACAAAGGTGAGCTGAGACTTGACAGGGTTCCTGCCGGCGGGGTGCTGCAGCAACTGCGGGCAATACTGGAGGACAACCCCCTGTACCACGAGTCGACATTCTGGCGCCTCAACAAAGACGTCCACCTGGAGAGGGCAAACCGCATGCTTAATTTCCTGGAGGCGCTGGAGGAGGATTCGAGGCCTGCAATATACAAGCTTGCCGTCCCTGCAGGCGGCCGCAGGCCCATTGAAGAGGCTTCGACTTTAATTTCGAGGTTTATTCCTTAGTTTTACCGCAATTTAAGTTAAGGCATATATTTAAAAAACCGGCTTTTATGTCTCACAGTTGAGAATCAATAGGTGAAAACTATGGCAGAAAAACCACACTTGAATATCGTGTTTGTAGGACACGTGGATCACGGTAAAAGCACCACCGTGGGTAGGTTGCTCTATGATACAGGTAACGTGCCCGAAAATGTAATGCGGAAACTGAAGGAGGAGGCAGGCAAGGCCGGGAAAGCCACCTGGGAGTTCGCATTCGTAATGGACAGGCTGAAGGAAGAGCGTGAGCGCGGTCTGACTATTGACATTGCGCATCACGAGTTTACGACCAACAAATACTATGTGACTGTTATCGACGCGCCCGGCCACAAGGACTTTGTCAAAAACATGATCACAGGCACCAGCCAGGCGGATGCAGCAGTCCTCATGGTCTCCGCCAAGGAGGGCCCGCAGGCCCAGACCAAGGAGCACATAACGCTGGTCAAGACTGCAGGCATTTCACAGCTTGTCGTCTGCATCAACAAGATGGACGAAGTCAACTTCGACGAGAAGCGCTTCAACGAAGTCAAGGAGGAGCTGACCAATGCACTGAAGCTGGTGGGCTTCGACCCCAGCAAGATTCCGTTCATCCCGACTTCCGGATACCTGGGAGACAATGTGTGCAAGAAAAGCGAAAACATGCCTTGGTACAAGGGCGAGACCCTGCTTGAGGCCATAGACAAATACTTTGAGCCCCCAAACATCGACACTCTGGCTTCAATGCCTCTGCGCCTGCCAATCCAGGACACCTACACCATTTCAGGCATAGGGACTGTTCCTGTGGGGAGGGTGGAGACTGGAGTCCTCAAAGTCAATGACAAGGTGGTCTTCATGCCTTCCAATGTGGGCGGTGAAGTGAAATCAATTGAGATGCACCACCAGCCCCTGCAGGAAGCCAAACCCGGCGACAATGTGGGCTTCAACGTCCGCGGTATCGGCAAAGGCGATGTAAGGCGCGGCGATGTCTGCGGTCCGGCCAACAACCCGCCCACCGTGGTGGAGGGCTTCACGGCGCAGATAGTGGTCCTGAACCACCCGACCGTAATCGCAGTCGGCTATTCGCCGGTTTTCCATATGCACACCGCACAGGTCGCTTGCAGGATCACCAAGATCCTGAAGAAGATAGACCCCAAGAGCGGCCAGGTCGTGGCTGAAAACCCCGACTTCATCAAGACCGGCGACGCAGCCGTGGTCGAAATCACGCCCAACCAGCCCCTCTGTGCTGAGAAGTACAAGGACATCCCGCCTCTGGGCAGGTTCTCCATGAGGGACATGGGCATGACAGTCGGCGTCGGCATGATAATAGACGTGAAGAAGAAGGCCATGTAAACAGGGTGCCCTTGCACCCTTTTGCTTTATTTTTTTATTTTTCTCAATATTTTTAAAGCGGGTTGCTACTTTTTCCATGCGGTATCTGCTTGTATCTGACTTCAATTTTCCCGAACATTCCTTCAATGAATTTGAAAGTTTCATTTCAGACAAGCGGTTTGATGGGGCGGTTTTTTGCGGGGATATGGCGGCCGCCGGGCGCATCCATGAAATGAAGGAAAAAGCAGACAGTATCCTGAAGGGCAAGCCGTATGTTTATGTAAGGGGCAATACTGAAAGGGCTTCGGATGCCCCCTTCCTGAAGGATTACGCAGATATCGACGGCTGGCACATCATTCACGGGCACCAGTATGATCCGGGGTATTCAAAATTTTTCCAGTATTTTTTCCGCCAGAGGGCGGATAGAAAAGTGAGCAAGGCCTTGTTCAAGGCTGTCAAGTTTGTGAGGGGGATTGTCAAGCACGCATACGGCGACATCAATTGCGATGAGCTTGAGAGCGGTGTTGTTCCACGCACAGCGGGGAAAGTGGTGGGCAGAATATTTCCGGATGCCTGCCCCAATGCAGTCTGCCGCAAGGTTTTGTCAAAAGAGCCGTATGATAAAGTTGCCTTGGGCCATTTTCATCCGTTTTCCCATAAAACCTATGCCGACAAAGCAGGGGCCAAGGTCTGCGCCTTCCTGCCCGCCTTCCCGGACTTTGCGTATCTGGAGGACGGCCGGCTGATTTTTCAGGAGAGCCGGCATGAGAGTTAACACTGTTAATTTTATAAACCCCGCCCCCTCCCCCAACCATGGAAGTCTACCTTGACCATGCGGCCACGACTCCGGTCGACCCGGAAGTCCTGGATGCCATGCAACCTTTCTTTTCACAGAAGTTCGGCAACACATCAAGCCTGCACAAGTGGGGGCGGGACGCCAGGCAGGCGGTCGACCGCGCCAGGGAGATTATTGCCGGGGCTGTCAGGGCAGACCCAAAAGAAGTGGTCTTCACTTCCGGCGGAACCGAGGCCAATAATTTTGCCGTGAAGGGGGTGGCCTTCGCCAACCGGGAGCGTGGCAAACACATAATCACCCAGAAAACGGAGCATGACTGTGTCCTGAACGCCTGCAGATGGCTGAAAAAATTCGGATTTGAAGTTACTTTCCTGGATGTGGATGAACACGGCCTTGTCAATCCGGCCGATGTAGAGAAGGCCGTTCGTCCCGATACAATCCTCGTAACTATCATGCATGCCAACAATGAGATTGGCACAGTCCAGCCAATAAAGGAAATCGGCCGGGCCATAAAAACCAAGAACCCAAAAACCCTCTTCCATACTGATGCCTGCCAGAGCTTCACCAAGGAGCCCCTCAATCTCCACGACTTCAATCTCGACCTCATTACTATCAACGCCCACAAAATATACGGCCCCAAAGGCGTCGGCGCCCTGGTCATCAAAAAAGGCACCAAGATTGACCCCCTACTCCACGGCGGAGGCCACGAATCCGGCAGGAGGAGCGGGACCACCAACACCCCCGGCATCGTCGGATTCGGGAAGGCGGTCGAGCTTGCAACCCCGGAAAAAACCGAAAAGATGAGGAAGGCCCGCGACCGCTTGGTCAAGAGGGTGCTGGACGAAATTCCGGAGACTGCCCTCAACGGCCACCCCGTCAGACGGCTGGCCAACAACGCCAATATATCCTTTAAGGGTGCGGAGGGCGAAGCCCTCCTCCTCCGGCTTGATGTGAGGGGGATTGCAGCTTCAACCGGGTCTGCCTGCTCCTCGAAAACCCTAGAGCCCAGCCACACCCTGATGGCCATAGGGCGCAGGCCCGAACTCGCGCATGCGAGCATAAGGATGACGACAGGCCACGAAACGACCCCTGAGCAGATTGACTATGTGGTTGATGTCCTGAAAGAAGAGGTCGAAGACCTCCGCAAGATGAGTGCAACATGGTGATGAAATGTACAATGAGAAAGTCATGGCATACTTCCTGCACCCGAAGAACGTCGGCGAAATCAAGGACGCGGACGGGGTCGGGAAGGTCGGCAATATAGTGTGCGGCGACGTCATGTATCTGTATATCAAAGTCAGGGACGGAAAAATCGCAGACATAAAATTCCGGACCCTTGGCTGTGCAGCGGCCATTGCCACCAGCAGCATAGTGACTGAGATGGTGAAGGGCAGGACCATCGATGAGGCCCTCAAAATCACCAATATGGACATTGCCAAGGAGCTTGGCGGGCTGCCACCGATAAAAATGCACTGTTCACTTTTGGCGGCCGATGCCCTTAAGATGGCCGTCCACGACTACTTCACCCGAAGCAAGCGGGAGATTCCGGACTGGCTGGAGGCGGAGTGCCGGCGGATCAGGAAGGAGACGGAATCCGTGGAAGCCCACCATCACGGAGCCAAAACGGCCGACTAGAGCGCTTTGTTGCAGTTCATTTTTTAAACCTCTGAAAAACAGCCTCGATGTTCGATTATTCGTATCACTGGTCCAGTTTGAAGGAAGCTTCCCGCGGGGACGACGGCCGGCAGGGAGTTTTTGATTTGCTTTCTGAATTTGAAGCTGAGACCTCAGTCAAAAAGCGCGAGGAGCTCATACCCGGCATTGCCGGAGAGCTCAAGGCCCTCTACGAAATACCTGCAGATAAAGCACCCTCAAACCGTCTGCTGGAAAAAATCGCCTGCGATTTTGGAGTCAAGGAAGTGCTGAAAGCAGGCATAGTCCAGGAAGGTGCATGCCTTTTGGGAAAAGGCGAGTTTTATATCCTGTATTCCGCCGAATCGAAAACAATGAAAAATTATGTGCTGGCCCATGAATTGGGCCATTACCTGCTGAGCCACTGTGGTAAGAGCATCCATGAAGCAATTACTGAAAGAGAAGCAGACCAATTTGCATATGCAGTATGCAATTTTTCTGCAGACCGCATTGAAAGTGCCGTGTGGTGGAACACTTTTTTGACCGTCCTGAAATCACCCGCGCATCTTGTCCGCAGAAAATCAGAAATCCGCAGGCTGAAAGACAAAGACATATACGCCGGGCTGAAAGAAAGTGCAGATGAATTCTATACATTCTGCGGAATATGTGCGGGAACATATCCTTTGGCCGTTGTAGCAGGTTTGCTGGCATACATCTTGTCGCAGTCAGCATACCCAGGCGACTGCAACACTAATCTTTTAAAACCTCAAAACACCAGAACTCAGTGAGCAGAAATGAGGAAGGCAAGAATTAAGCTCAGCGGAATTTCGCCCGAGGTCGTTGACAAGGTGGCCGGGGACATAAAGAAGCTGGGCCAGAAGTCCGGTGTCAAAGTGGCCGGGCCCATACCTCTGCCCACCAAAAAGCTCAAGATTACGACCCTCACGTCCCCCGATGGGGAGGGGACCAACCGCTGGGAGCGGTGGGAAAAAAGAATCCACAAGCGGGTGGTGGATGTGGGCCTTGATGACAGGGTGATGAGGCAGATTATGAGGCTTCAGGTGCCCGAGAACGTCCATATTGAAATCCAGATTCTTGAATAAACACCCGGATCATTTTTTCTTGCCTGTTTTCCTTCTCTTCTTCTCCTGCTTCTGCCATTTCTTCTCCAATTGCTTCTTGAATTTTTCGAGCTTTTTCTGCAACAGAAACTCCTCTCTGGCCTCTGCCAGCAGGAGCTCCTCCTTGGATTTAAGCCGTGCCTTCCTGCTCGGCTTTTCCAGCCTCCCCTCTTTTTCAGCGAACATCACTAGCAGGGTTTTGATTTTGACATGCCTCCGGGAAATTTTGAGCCTGCCGATGCTCTTCCTCATTTTCTCATCGGCCTGCCTTACGGTCTTGCCCACAAAATTCATGCGCCCTGTCCATCCCATGCCGTGGACCTTCTCCAGAGCCAGATACCTTTTGCTTTTTGGGGCCTGCCAGAGCCTTCCATCGGTGATTTCAATAATCAGCCACTCCTCGAAGCCCAGGCTCCTCAGGACGGCCCTGCAGACTTTGATTGACCCGTCATACAGCTTGACCTTTGAGAGCGGCGGGAACGTTTTTTTGTAGCTGTTACCCCTCCAGACCACGACATCGTTCTGCACAAGATAAATGTATGCATTGGATTCCGGGGTTTTCCATTCCCTGATTTTTATGAATTTTTTTTCCGGATTCCAGAAACTGCCGTGCACCGGCTGGTAGTAGTAGTCGACAGCGCTGTATGCCCCTTTCAGCTCCCAGCCTCTTTTCTGCAGGCTCTCCTGGAATTTGCCCAGCTCTTTGATTTTCCAGCGGATTTCGCACTCGACTTCTCCATCCACCCCAATACCACACCATTCCCGTATTTAGTCTATGTGTTTTAAACTGCGGAGCCCCAGCAGTTTATGCGTATAGTGGTGGTCGACAAGAAGAAGTGCACGCCTGAGAAATGCGCTTCCGAATGCCTGAAGTTCTGTCCAGTCGCAAGAGGAGGCAAGGAGATAATCAAGATAGGGGAGAAGGCCGTCATTGACGAAGACCTCTGCATTGGGTGCGGTATATGCGTCCACAAATGCCCTTTCGGTGCCATCAGCGTTGTCAATCTCCCGGAGGGGGCAGGCGACATGGTCCACCGCTACGGCCGGAACGGCTTCAGCCTCTTCGGCCTCCCATCGCCGGTGGGTTCAGTCGGCCTGATTGGGCCCAATGGAACCGGCAAATCAACAATTGCGAATATCTTCTCCGGCAGGATCATCCCGAACTTCGGGGGCATGGATGAAGAGGCCCGCAAGGAAAAGGTCATTGAAGTTTATGCCGGCACGGAGCTTGGTTCATACTTCAAAAAATTATACAACGAAAAACTTCGGGTGGCTTTCAAACCGCAGGAAGTCACGGCCATTCCGAAGCTGTTCAAAGGAAAAGTGAATGGCTTGCTGGAGAAAGTGAATGAGACCGGAAAACTCAGGCAGATTTCTGAAGACCTCGGCATCTCCGGAATTCTTTCCCGTTCACTTTCCGCCCTGAGCGGAGGCGAGCTCCAGCGGGTTGCAATTGCAGCTGCCCTCCTCAAAGAATCTGACCTTGTGATTGTCGATGAGCCGGGAAGTTTTCTTGATGTTTATGAGCGCCTCCGTGTGGCGGATGTCCTCCGCAGGCATGCCAAGCGTCTTTTTGTAATTGAGCACGACCTCATTATGCTTGATTATTTGTCCGATACTGTGAATGTGATGTATGGACGGCCCGGCGTTTTCGGCATAGTGTCCATGAAGAAAAACACCCGCACGGGGGTGAATGAATTTTTGGAAGGATTCTTGGCCGCTGAAAACATGAGAATCCGCAGCGAGCCCCTGAAGTTCCTGACAAGGCCCCCCAGCGAGGCTGGAGCCGAGTCCATTGTGGATTTCCCCGGATTCCTGGTAGACCTTGGGGGGTTCAGGCTTGAGTCTTCAGCC
Source organism: Candidatus Undinarchaeota archaeon (assembly GCA_964549355.1). GTDB lineage: Archaea > SpSt-1190 > SpSt-1190 > SpSt-1190 > SpSt-1190 > JAAOXW01. The sequence continues at coordinate 19,712 of CAZJUS010000003.1, forward strand.
GGCCGGATTCGGAAGTCGGAGATTATTGGAGTCCTTGGGCGGAATGCATTGGGAAAGACCACGTGGGTCCGCACGCTTGCAGGGCAAATCACGCCCAAGGAAGGCAGGCTTGAATCGGACCTCGCTGTCAGCTACAAGCCCCAGTACATAAATCCTGAAGAGATTCCAGTGGCGGCCATGTTCAAAATGATAAAGCTCGACCCGCAGATAAATCTCAACCGGGACATCTATACACCGCTTGACCTTTCACATCTGCTCATGAGATACATGAAGGACCTGAGCGGGGGCGAGCTCCAGAGGGTCACCGTCGGCCTGTGCCTCGCCCAGGAGGCGGACCTCTACCTGCTTGATGAACCTTCGGCGTATCTTGACAGTGAGCAGAGAGTGAATGTGGCAAAGCTGATCCGCCGGCTGACACAGTCCCGTGAAAAGGCAGCAATTGTGGTCGAGCACGACCTCATGCTGGTTGACTACCTCAGCGACCGTCTGGTGCTTTTCACCGGCAGGCCGGGGGTCGAGGGCAGGGCCACAGCACCCATGGATGTGAAGGCCGGCATGAATGAGTTCCTGAAGGATGTTGATATAACCCTCCGCAGGGACCCGCAGAGCCGGAGGCCGAGGATCAACAAGCACGGTTCGAACAAGGATAAAGAGCTGCGGGCCAAGGACCAGTTTTATGAGGCTTGATTGTTATTTGAGGACCCTGCCGGTTTTCATGTACCACAGGTAGAGGTCCAGGCGGGCCAGGTCCAGCCCGGCCTTCCGGCCGATGTCCTCCAGCACTTTTTCAATCTCAACATACTGCTTCCGGGACAAGGTCTTTGGAATCTTTAGTATGTAGTCCTCCTCCTTCAGCAGGTCCAGGATGTGCCGGTCGATTATGGCCACATCCTTGAAGCCCACATTCCGCAGGAAATGGCTGGCCTCCTTCATCCCCAGGCCTTTCACACCCTGCAACCATAAGCGGGCGTTCTTGCCGTCGAACCTGAAAATGGCCGGCAGGTCTTTGGCAATTTTTCTTGCCTCCACAATATACGACGCCCGGGCGTTTGGAAAGCGGTGGCTCAGTGCAACCAGCTGGTGCGCCAGCTTGTCCTCCGGCAGTTCATAGAAGCCCCCGAAGCCCAGCTTTTTCTGGATCCTGATTCCGCCCTCCGCTGTGTAGTTGGCGGTGAGCAGGCAGAAGCAAAGCTCGCTGAACAAGGCTTTCCAGTCCCGTTCACTTTCGAACTGCTTGATTCTTTGCTCCACTTCATTCTTGACAGGGCTCTGCATCAATTCACGGATTTTTCCGGCAAGCACAGGACCCACACCATACGGACTTTAAATTGGTGCTGAAAAGCCGGGGCAACCCTAATGGATTAATACGCAAAACGCCCCTGAATGGTATGTGCCGTTTGTTTGCAGCCATATCCGGCGTCCGCCAGTCTTTTGAGGAGGACCTGCTTTACTTCAGGCATCTCTCCTCCGTTCACTCCGACGGCTGGGGCATCGGCTGGTACTACCGCAACAGGCCCGTGGTCCACAAAAGTTCAGTGACGGCACTCTATGACCCGAAATATTTGACGGCAGCCAGGACAATCAAGTCCAATATGGTCGTTGCACACCTGAGGAAGCAGACCCGCGGCAATGTCCGGGAGGTCAACAGCCACCCTTTTACACTCAAGAATTATTTGTTTGCCCACAACGGGACCATCTCGAAGTCCCTCAAATATCTGATAAGGGGGGATTACCGGGGCATGCAGGGCGACACAGACTCCGAAATGCTCATGCATTTTCTGGTCCAGCAGATAGAGGACCAGCGGCCCCTTTTCGGCATGCGCAAGGCTTTCCGCAAGATTCAGAAGCTCAACAGCAACGGGGAGCTTGACGTGACTGCTGTGAATTTTATACTGACTGACGGCAGGACCTTGTATGCTTACAGGAAGATGTACAGCCGGCCCCAGAGGCTGTTCTACAAGTATGATGAGAACGGTCACGAGAAACTGCAGATATCCTCCGTGCCTCTGCAGAGCAGGGACTGGGTGGAGATGGGCGACGGCGAGATGCTCATAGCCGATGTCGATACTCTTAAATTCCGAGTCTTGAGGATTGTGCATTGAGACCTGACACATCATTGTTTTTGGCAGTCAACGGTTTGGCGGGCCACAGCCCTGCTCTTGACCTCCTGATGCTTTTTTTTGCCGAAGCCCTGGTATATTTTGTGCCTGCTGTGATTTTCGCCCTCTGGCATGGAAGAAATGATATGTGGAAGAAAATAACCTGGGGCTCACTTGCATCCTTCGGCGTTTCCTCCCTGCTGTCGGCGCTCCTCGGCCTGCCCAGGCCGGGTGCACTCGGCGTCGGCCGGCAGCTGGTCTCCCACAAGCTCAACGGGAGTTTTCCAAGCGACCACACCGCCCTCATGTTCGGAGCGGCGTTCTCCGCACGGAAAAACAAAAAGCTTTTCGTGCTGCTGTTGATTTTTGCAACCCTCACGGGTTTCGCCAGAATTTTTGTTGGAGTCCATTTCCCCCTGGACATTATCGGGGGTGCAGTCCTGGGGGCTGCGGTCCCCTTCCTCCTCGACAAGGTGTCCGAATGGCGGTGAAGCTGGAAGTCAAAGTCCACCCCGGCTCGGCCGAAGAGCGGGTGGCAGTCGAAGGCGGCAGGGCAGAAATCTGGGTCAAGGCCCGTGCGGAAAACAACAAGGCCAATATTTCAGCAGCCAAACTCCTGGCAAAGCACTTCAAAAAACCGGCTTCTTCTGTCCGGCTGGTCTCAGGCCGGACCTCCCGCAGAAAAATCTTCATAGTGGACTAGCGGAGCAGTTTGGCCGGACCGGCCTCCTGGTTCTTCAGCACCACCAGGGTTTCAGTGGACGCCACCCCGTCGAAATCCCGCAGCCTCTTCAGTATCAGCCCGCTGAGTTCGTCCATATCCTTTGCAACCGCCCGGACAATCATGTCCCTGCTTCCCGTCACGACGGCCACATTCAGGACGCCCGGGAGCTTGGCCAGTTCTGCCGAAAGCTTCTCCTGATTCACCCTCTTTGAAGACGTATCAATGTTGACCAGCACATACACCTCGACACCATACCCCATTTTCTTATGGTCCGGAACAGCTTTGATGCGGACAATGCCTTTTTTTTCAAGGGCGTTGAGCCTGTTGTAGACAGTAGTGATGGGCAGGCCCAGCTTTTTGGCCATGGCCTTCAGCTTCATCCTCCCGTCCCCCAGCAGGAGCTGAATTATTTTGATGTCTTTTTTGTCCATGCGGAAATATTTTCCACTTTTTTATTAAATTTTGGTCTTTCATGTTTTTATCGGGTTCCGGAGGCGGTGCAAGGATAGGCTTTAATATCCCTCCACTTTTTTCATTATATGATAGGATGGATAATCGGAGGTGCTGTTTTAGCAGTCTTCCTGGTATTTTTTGTTGGGGCTTTCAACAGGTTTGTCGGTCTCAGGAACGGCATAGACAACACCTTCAACCAAATCAGGGTTGCGATGAAGAAGCGGGCCGACATGATAGGCCAGCTCGTGGACACCGCAAAAAGCTATCTCAAATTCGAAAAAGCCACGCTTGAGGGCGTGACCAAGATGCGCCAGATAGACATGGGCAGTGTTTCAGGCTTGAATGAGGCGGATGCTATGGCCCGCAGGATATTCGGGAATATAGTGGCGGTGGCAGAGAACTACCCGAAGCTCAAGGCAGTAGAGACCATAAAGCCCCTCCAGGACAGCATCAAGAGCCTCGAGGACGAGATTTCCAGGATGCGCTACCTCTACAATGACCAGGTGCAGACCTTCAACGTGATGGCCGAAAGGATTCCGACCAACATAGTCGCAGCGATTCTCGGCTACAAGAAGAAGCCATACCTCGAATTTGAGAAAGGGATTGAGAAGCGGCCGGATGCAAAGGTTTTCTGAATGAGGTTCGGAGAAACCGCCCGCTTTCTTATTATTTTTTTATTACCTCTTTTGTTGCTGGCCTTCCTGACTTTCTCAGTGCCGTCCAGCAGTTACACTGTAACCAACCTTAATCTGCTCCTTGATTTCAGGAACGATTCACTTTATGTTGTCGAAACATTAAACTACCAGATTAATGAGCCCGGCTTCAGGGAGCTTTACCGTTCATACACAATGGACGGGGCTCTTGCCAATATGCAGGTTCATGCGAGCCAATGCCCTGCGGGTGCATACTTTTATTCACAAAAATCCGGAAACAATTTGGAATTGATATGCCGAAAAGACACTTATTATTCTCCCGGCCCATACTCAATTCAATTCACTTATTCCATACCATCCCCATATTATTGTGAATCAGACCGATGCGTCCTTCACTGGAAAGTGCTTGACAGTTTCAGCGCACCAATTGAAAAGATAAATGTGGTTGTGCAGGGGAAAATAAGCCAATGGCTTTCGACGCCGATGCCCGATAAAGTTTCAGCAGGGCAGTATTCACTCCCCGGAATTTACCCCGGCGGGCTTCTTGAGTTCTTCGTGGCAACTCCACGCGATGGAAAGCTCGGAGGCGCGGTTTCCGGACTGGACGGACATCTTCAAAGCTACCGACGGCAGGCTGTCCTGCAGACCTTCATGCTCAAGAATGGGGGCGCCGTCGTCGCCCTTTTGGCCTTGGTTGAATTCGGTGCTGTTTTGTGGATTTTCCTGAAGGTTTCAAAAGAGCACCCCACTCCGGAGGTGCCTGAAGTCCTCCACTACAAGCCCAAGGGCAGGAAGCCCCATGAGATGGCTTTTCTGTTCGGCGACCGGCCCGGCACCAAAATCAATCCGCGCGCAATTGATGCCACTCTTCTTGATTTGGCCCGCAGAGGGTTCCTGAAGATTGGAAAAAACCGCATCGATGTCCTGAAGAAGGCCGGCGGTCTTGACAGCACCGAGATGAGACTGCTTGATTTTTACAGTGAACACGGCGATATTGCATCCTTCAAGAAGCAGATAAAATCAATGAGCTCCTGGCAGCTTTCGAAACTGTCCAGGGAAATGGATGCGTTTGTCCGGCCGACCAAAGAATTAAAAATCAAATTCAAAACAATTTATGATGAAAAAGGCTCATCGCTTGTATGGGCAATTATTGTTGTTTCATTTTTGAGCGGATTGCTGTTGTCCAACTGCTTTTCGATATCATACCCTAAATTCACTTTTTTTGCGGGCGTGCAGATTATGCTTGCAGTCCTGAAGCTGATATTTGATAATTATGTGTTTGGCAGGTATTCACTCGAAGGCGTCCGCGAAAAAAGAAAGTGGGATGCCTTCAGGAATTTGCTGTGCAGCACAGCCCAGATGAAGAAGTATGAGCCGGAGGATCTGTCCATGTGGGGCGATTGGCTGGTCTATGCCACTGCGTTTGGATGCGCGGAGAAAGTCCTGAAGAGGATGAAGTTCAAAAACATCCGCCTGCCGTATGTGCCCGACTATGGCATGGACCTCTATATGTACTCTGTCCTGCGCAGTACCGCTTATTCCCAGCTGGCAGCCAAGACGGGCCGCGCTGTCGGCGGCTTCAGCGGAGGGGTCGGCGGAGGCTTCGGCGGTGGCGGTGGCGGGGCGCGCTGAACCCTCAACTGTCGGTTTTTAATATGACTGTGCCTGATAGTTGAATGGTGGGTCATTGGGAAGTTGACTACCACCGGGACATTGGACTTGGGACTACTTTTGTCGATGTGAGCGATGACAACCTTGTAGTCGATGCCAGTTTTCTGGACAACCTGAGCCGGAAAATCAAGGCAAGGGACAATTACAAGGCGGTTGCTGCAGGCATTAAAAAAGTAAAGAAGGAGGGGGTTGAGGATGCCGGAGAGCACAATTGTTTCATTGTTGCTGTCCGAAGGAAAGGGCAGAGCCATAAACTGCTCTTTGAAATCTGCAGGGACCAGAGGTGCAGGCTCATAGGGACCAACTGCAGCCCTGAAGCCGATGCCGGTGCATTGAAGGCAGTCCTCGGCGACTTATCCGGCAAAGACTCCTTTGAAGATGTCCAATTGACTATTTAAATGCCGTCCGGGGGTAAGTTGCAACTAAAGAATTATAAATAACCTGCGTGTGAGGTTTGACATGGTCTTTTGGGTGGCGGGACTGCCTGCTTCCGAAAATTCTGCCCATTTCACTCCTGAGGATATATTGCCAACATCATCAAGCAAATAATTCAAAGGGCCTGGGCCGGGATTTGAACCCGGGCTGGGGGATCCACAGTCCCCCGTGCTGACCAGACTACACCACCCAAGCCGTCAAGAATTATGGGCCTTTGCCCTTTTTAAGCCTGCAGTCAAAGCACATCGCTTCTGGAGATTATGCCGCGGACCGCCCCGCCTGTGCCCTGCACAAGCACTATGCTTTCTTTTTTCAGGATGTCCTTTACTACGCTGGCCGGCGTGTCCTCTGAAACGGTTACAGGGGGAGGTGCCATGAATCTTGAGCACTCTGCCCGGTAGTTGTCCCTGCCCGCTTCCAGGATTTTGCCCTCATTGATTCTGCCCACCACTTTTCTGCCATCGATGACCGGCAGATTGGAAAAACCGTGTTTTATTAGGATTGCAGCGGCCTTTTCCAGAGAATCTTCCGGCGCCACAAAAAAAACTTTTTTTCTCATTATGTCCTTGGCGGTCTTTTCACTGCATTTGCTGAGATGCTCAAGCGTTTCAAAAATCCGCTTGGCCGTGACATAGTTGGGCACCATTTTTTTCCGCTCGATTTTGGCGATGGCGGATTGGCTGATGCCAACTTCCAAGGCCAGCTGTTTTTGGGTCAGTCCCAGCATCCTCCTCCTGAAAGCAATCTCGCTTAGTTTGGGCAGCACAGCACCACCGAATATTCCAATCTTACCACTTTAAGTATGTTTGGAATGACTATTTTTTTAATAGCCCCTTCCTCCCATGTCCATGAAAATTGTCAGTGTCCCCCATCCAAAGTATATGAGCGGTGAAGTTGTTGAACGAAAGGAAATAGGCCATCCCGATTCCCTCTGCGACGGTGTGGCGGAGGCGATGTCCCGCGAATTGAGCAGGGCGTATTTGAAAGAGACAGGCGTCATCCAGCACCACAATGTCGACAAGGTGCTTCTGGTGGCAGGGCAGTCTGAAAGGAATTGGGGCGGTGGCAGGGTGGTCCAGCCCATCCGGATAATTCTGGCGGGGCGTGCAACCTTCTGCGTTCCGGTAAAGGAGATTGCAGTCAAAGCAGCGGAGGACTATCTCCTCAGCGTTCTTCCCGACGCTGAGCCGGAGCATTTCAGGATCGAGTGCGCCATTGGAGAGGGGTCAAGCGAATTGTGCAGTTCTGTCGATGATGTCGTATCGAACGACACCAGCATCGGCGTAGGATTTGCACCTTTCAGCGAGGCAGAGCAACTGACCAAGGACATCGGTGCATTTGTCACCAGCAAAGCATTCACAAGTGAATGGCCCGAGGTCGGCGCAGATATAAAAGTGATGACCAATAAAGACAACGGCATTCTCGATGTCACTGTTGCAATGGCTTTTGTCGGCAGGCACCTGAAGGATGTTGCCGATTACCGCAGGAGCAAGGAAGCCATAGCTGGACTGCTTCGTGACAAGTTCGGCATGACCGGAAGGAACAGCCTGGCCATCAATACCCTTGACAAATACGACAGCAAAGACCAGGTTTTCCTTACGGTCATTGGGACCAGCGCCGAACACGGAGACGACGGCGAAGTCGGCAGAGGCAACAGGGTGAACGGCTTGATTACGCCCGCCAGGCCGATGTCCCTTGAAGCAGCTGCAGGCAAGAATCCGGTGAGCCATGTCGGCAAGCTCTACAACACAATGGCCCAGCTGATTGCAGACCGGATTTACAAGGAAACCGGCAGGCCTGCCGAAGTGATAATGCAGAGCAAAATCGGGCACCCAATCACCGAACCCGCAATAGTCCTCTTGAGGACCGATGCCACCGGAGTGGAGGCAAGTGTAAAGGATGAACTGGCCAAGCTGCCTGAGATAACACGCGGTTTTGTGGAGGGCAAATTCAAAGTGTTCTGAGACAAATTGCAGCTTTTGGCAGCAGCCCGCGGCCGAACCCTTATCTTTTTATATCCCCTTTTGGTTTTATCCCATGGCAACCACTTTCGATGAAGTCGTCAAGCTCCGCAAAGGGCGCTACATAATTTTGGACGGGCACCCATGCAAAATCACCAATATCCAGACCTCTGCTCCCGGCAAGCACGGCCACGCCAAATCGCGCATTGAAGGCACCAGCCTCTTTGACAAGAGCAAGCATTCCGTAGTCAAGCCCAGCAGTGCAAAGGTCGAAGTGCCGATTATCCAGAGGCGCCAGGCCCAGGTGCTGAATGTGGCGGGCAGAACTGTCCAGCTCATGGACTCGCAGAACTACGAGACTTTTGAAGAAGAAATTCCGGAAGGGATGGAGTTCCAGCCCGGCCAGGAGATTTTCTATTGGGTTGTAATGGGGCGGAAGCTGCTGAAACGCGAGGACCAGTGAATCTCAGCGCTTGCGGACTTTGATGATCTTACCGAAGATATTGATTATGAGTGAATCCAGCTCATATTTGTCGAGCACATGTTTTTCAATGCTTTTGCTCATAGTGTTGCCTGCATAATTGGCCAGCACATTCTCCCACAGTTCCATCATTCTTGCATTCACACTCTCTGCAGTCTTCCTGAAAAAGGTCCTTTTGATTATGTGCGGTGTTGCCATGAGGCCGAAGGATTTCATACTAAGATTCTTGTTTGTGAATTCTGTGGCGAATTCCAAATTGATGCTGTCGCCCTGGTTTTTTTCTTCATCATACCAGAAGGTGACTTTGCATCCCCCCTTGGTTACGCCTGCCAAAATACGGGATTTCCCTTTGACCCTGAACTCCACTTTGAAATCCTTGGCGCCGACAAGCTCCTTGAAAACAGCTTCCGTGATGGCATTTTCCTTGCTCGTTACATTTATCCCGGAGGGCCGGAGTATGGTCACATCAATGGGGCCTTCAAACATCAAGCCCATGCTTGTCTTTGCACTGCTTTTCAGGATTTCAATGTAGCGGACCATGGCTGCTATCAGGCTCTGTTTGGAATTCCGCACTGCGGAGCCGTAGACTGTCCTGAAAACCGAGTACGCCACATTATGGTTTGGAATTTGGAATTAATAACCTTTTTTAAACGCCCGCCCCTCCCTTCTCCAGGTGATGCAAAATGGCAGACAAAGAAGGCGTTGTCTTCATCGGGACCAAACCTCCAATGAGCTATGTGCTGGCCGTGGTGACCCAGTTCCATGAAGGCAATGATACAGTACAGGTAAAGGCGCGCGGAAGAGCAATAAGCCGTGCAGTGGACGTGTCCGAAATTGTGAGAAACCGCTTTTTGGACGGCGTCAAAGTAAAAGACATAAAAACAGGGACAGAGTCCATTCAGGGCGAAAAAGGGGATAAGATAAACGTCTCGTTTATTGAGATTACCCTTGCCAAGGACGGCGAAGTTTTGAGCAAAAAGAAAAAAGAGTAGCATCTTAAACCCCTTATTTTTTTTAGTTTATGCATAGTGCTACGAAGGATACTGCCGTGGGCCCTGTATTTGGAAAACTGCCCAAAGGCTGCGATTTATGCGGAAAAGGGGCTAAACTGGTCCTTTTTGCCACAGGCCTTTGCGATTTCAACTGCTTTTACTGCCCCATTTCAGAAGCCCGGAGAGGCAGTGACGTGGCATTTGCCAATGAGCGCCCGATACGGGGCATTCCAGACCTCCTGACCGAAGCCAAGGAAAGCGGTGCCCTGGGGGCGGGAGTGACCGGAGGGGACCCGTTGAAGTCCGGCAGGACATTCGAGTTCATCCGCGCCCTCAAGGAAAACTTCAGCCGGAAATTCCACATTCATCTCTACACCAAGACCACAGACCCTGCCAGGCTCAAGACGGCTTATGATGCAGGGGTTGATGAAATCAGATTCCACTGGTCGGACCCCGCACCCGCCCTGGATTTCGGCTGGGATGTGGGGGCTGAGGTTCCAGCCATCCCGGGGCAGTCCGAAAAACTCCGCAGATACATTTCCAAGCTTGACGGCCTCGGAATAAAGTTTGTGAATTTGAATGAACTTGAGTTCAGCGACAGCAATTTTGAGGCGCTCCGTTCACACGGCCTAAGACATATTGATGATGAAGCGGAAAGCATTGGAGTGAAGGGGAGTGAACAGCTCGCCCTTGAAACCATGGCATGGGCTGAAGACCAAAAACTTTCAATTTCCATTCACTATTGCTCTGCCAGGACTAAACTATTCACACAATTGATTGAAAGATACAAACGGACTGCAAAAAATATTGCAAAACCTTATGAAGTGGTGACTGACGAAGGCACGATTCTGGTCGGGGAAGTCCCCGACACCGCAGTCAACAGGGGCAGGCTCAGGGAGGGATTCGACAAGAGCGGAAAATGGCTCCGCACCAGCCCAGGAAATGCAGAAAAGCTGGGAGGCAGGCTTGTGGAGTACTGGCCCACTTTTGACCGGAGGCCAGTTGAGATTACCAATTTATGAACGCTGCCATTTCCTGACCATTATTTTGGCAGCTTCAGTCAGATTCGGCTCCCCGCCTTTCTTCAGCTTGCCGAGCTTGACGGCCAGCTCTTCCAGCGAAGCTTCCCCCTTCTTCTTGAGTTTGAATTTCCCCAGGATCTCCGGGTGCTTTTTTATCAGAAGCAACGCAACTTCAATTGGGTCTTTGTGTTTGTCAATCTCCAATGCGTTCTGCAGAATCAAGTCGCTTTCACTTTCCCCTTCGTATATTATTCCAGGCGAATCAATCAGCAGAATGCGGGGGTGGATTTTTATCCACTGCTCGCCTTTTGTGAATCCTGCTTCTGCCCCGACTTTGGCGCTCCGCCTTCCTGCGAGGTAGTTTATCAGACTGCTTTTGCCGACATTCGGCCTGCCTACAACCCCCACCCTCAGTTCCTGGCCGCCCCGGATTCTTGACTTTAGCAGTCTGAGGAGGCGGGCTTTCCCCCTGCGGGCCCTCGCTGATATTGGAATGCCCCCCGTTTCTTCAGCCAGCTTCCGCACCTCCGCGGGGGCCAACAGGTCGGACTTGTTGATGACGAGAATCAGGCTGCGCTTTTTGAGATTGACCAGTTTCCTGAGCTTCGGGCTCCTGAAAGGGAATCTGGCGTCGACCAGCTCCAGCACGACATGGCTTTGGGAGACCACCCTCTCGACTCTTTTCCATGCCTTTATCCATCCAGCCCTGCCCATGCTATAATTCTTTGCAGGCCTTTTTAACAGCTTCAATGGCTTCATTGAGCCTGCCTTGCTTGTTGTGGATGTAGAATACGGGAGCACCCGTTACTGCGGAATACGCCGACGCGTAATACCTGTTCATTTCCTGAAGTTCGTCCGGGAATTCCTCCCTCTTCCGCACGCCCTTGTCTTTTTCACGCCTCTTCCTAAGCTCATCAAGGCCGGCTTCAACAACCAGCAGGCCGTCCGGCTTGATGAGGGCAAGCTGGTCGACAGGCAGCCCCGGATAGTACCAGCCGTTCTTGAAGATGCTCATGTGGGTGTCCACCAGAATGTCGCCCCCCATTCCGGCAATTCTTCCGGCGGCTTCGGCTTGAATTTTTTTGTATTAACTGACTTTGATTTTCCTCCTCATGTCATCGCGGTCGGCAATGCCGTATTTCTCCTTGGCGATTTCCAGCATTATGCTTCCGAAATTCACTATTTTCCACCCGCTTTCAGCCAGCCCTTCCATTATTGAAGTCTTGCCGACGCCCGGGGCCCCGGTTACAATAATCTTCATAGTACGCTTCACTTTCCGGATATTAAAGCCCTTCCAATTCGCGCACAAGCTTCACATAGGTCTCGCGGGTGATTTCCTTGTCCTTGAGCTTCTCCTGCAGGAACTTGACGGCCCTGGCCTTGCTCTCCGCCAGCATGATCATGTCTTTTTCAGTCAGCTCCGCCCTGCCTTTCTTCCTTTTGCCGAGGACATTCCTGGCGGTGTACGCCCCCAGCACAAGAATCAGGAGGAGCTTCCAGTCGATGGCGGGGAGGCTGAAGCTTATGGGCAGGTTCTTCATATCCCCGAACACCCCTTCCCTGAGGTCTGCCCTCCTGGCGGAAAATATGGCGGTTTCAATCAATGACGGGTCGCCCCCGCTGTGCGTGAGCAGGTAGATGGCGTGCCTCCTGTACGCCTCCGAAAACTCATCTGTTTTTGGGCTGCTGAAAACCGACTGCAGGTAGGCCCTGCTGGCCCCTTTTGACGCATCAGCCCATGCAATTGCGTCCAGTGCATTGTAGAGTGCTGCGAAATACATGTCTGCATCGTAGCTTTTGACTGCGAGTGTGAGTGCTTCTTCAGCACTGCGGGACTCGCCTGCGACTATCTTGGCCTGCTCCACTGCCTCCTTGGCTTCCAGTATTTTTTGGTTGGCCAGTTTCTTGACCTGCCCGATGTCCAGAGTCCGGTTGCCTGTCCTTTCCAGGGCAAACATATTGGCGGCAATCAGCAGCCAGTCCTTCTTGGCAATGAAGCTGTTGTCCTTGAAAAGAGCCCAGCTGAGGCGGAGTTCAGTTTCCGCCCTCCAATACGGGTCGCTGGTCTCAAACTTCTGCAACTGCTTGGACATCTCATTTGCAACGGAATCCACATTCTCCAGCGAAGTCTGGGATGCAACAGCTGCAAGGAAAGCGTAATTGGCGCGGGTGTATGGAAAGTCGCTGCCGACCTTGGCAGCTTTGTTGAGGTAGTCCAGCGCAATGGATTCGTTTGCGTCAATACCGTTCACAAGTTTCCGCGCCCTTGCCACAGACATATCTGCCAGCTCATTCACTCGTGTGAGGTTTCTTGTGAATTTCGGAATTGCGAATTGAAACGGGGGGCGGGCTGTTATATTCTTGGTCATCCAGTCATATGCCTGCGATATGTTTGTGAATTCGACGATTGAAAGATTCCAGTTTTCAGCAGCATACTCGGCAATATCAATTTCAACAGGGCGCGCCTCTTCAATATAAATCCCTTCGCGGGGATTCACAAATTCTTTGGCATATGTGACTGTTTTGCTTTGGCCTGCGGGAATCAGAAAAACCCTGGCAAACTGGGAGACTGCTTTGGCCTTCTGCAGGATGCCTGCGACCTGCATGACCCTTCCGGCAGAGTCTATGCCCCCGGTTATGCTGACGCCCGGGCTTATGGTGTCATTGTTGATTTCCGACATCAGGCAGACTGCCATTGCCATCCCTGCACTCCCGCCGTCGATGGTGCCTGTGTTTGCGGCACTGAAGATAAAAATCACATCCTTGTCCGAGAAGTTGCCGACCAGGGTCTTGGCCACTGCGGTAGCCGTCCTTTCGCTTTCCTGGGTGCCCACCCCAATATAGGGGTCCGTAGTCACCAGCACCCTGCCGTGCCCCGGCACCAGCTCGCAGGTGAGATTGACCAGGACGCCCTGCATATTTGAATCCACTGCAGGCACCATCAGGCCGGCCGAGAATCCTATGCTGAGCATCAGGAAAGCAAGGAATGCCGGGCGCCTCATGCCCTTTGCAGTTTCATGGGTTTAAATTGCTTATTGGCCGGCACTATGGGCATTGGACTTCACTGTGAGTATTAAGCTTTTATACTTCCCTTTGACGTATGTTTATGGCAAGTTTTGGCCAGATATGGACCGAAAAGTACCGTCCGCTCAAGCTGAAGGACATGCTCAACCAGGAGCATATAGTTTCCAGGCTTAGAGCTTTTGTGGACAGCGGTTCGGTGCCCCACATGCTTTTTGCAGGGCCCCCCGGCGTTGGAAAGACCACTGCGGCCCTGTGCCTGGCCAGGGAGCTCTTCGGCGACAGCTGGAAGGAGAATTATATGGAGACCAATGCCAGCGATGAGCGGGGCATTGATGTAATCCGGAACAAAATCAAGAACTTTGCCCGCACCAAGCCCATCGGCGGGGATTTCAAGATAATATTCTTGGATGAGGCGGACGCCCTCACCAAGGATGCCCAGCAGGCCCTCCGCCGGACCATGGAGGTCTACAGCAGAATCTGCAGGTTCATCCTGAGCTGCAATTATCCAAGCAAAGTGATAGAGCCCATCCAAAGCCGGACTGTGGTCTTCCGCTTCCGCCCCTTCATCCCTGAGGATATGACCAAGATTCTGGTCAAGATAGCCGAAGGCGAGGGCATCAAGTATGATGATGATGCTTTGAGCGCCATCTCGGAGATTGCATCCGGGGATGCCAGGTACTCCATCAATCTTTTCCAGGCGGCCTCGGCCATCGGCGACAAGCTCACCCGTGCTGCAGTTTTTGAGGCTGCCGCCCGGGCCAAGCCGGAGGAAGTGAAAGACATGCTCAAGCTTGCCTTCCAGGGGGAATTCACAAAAGCCCGCGACATGCTCATAGACCTGCTTGCAAAAAAAGGAATCAGCGGGGATTTGATAATCCGCGAGATTCACAGGCAGGTCGTCAGCGGAGACCTTGATGATGACAAAAGAGTGGCCCTTATGGAGGCCGTGGGTGAACATGAATTTCGCATGCTTGAGGGTGCCAGCGAGATGATACAGCTCGATGCCCTCCTCGCAAAAATTGCCGTGGTGATGAAATGAAAATATCAAAAGCTATTGCTGTGGTTTTGGCTGCGCTGGTGATGATGCCCGTGCTGGCTGCCGACTGGGGCGACTGGGAGTGGGACTGCAACTATGGAGACTATGAAGATTCTTCCAATTTTCTGATTTATGTCAATGCAACTAAATATTATTCAGGGGCCCAGTTTCTTGAACTCACGGTGAAGCCCAAAATCGACAACGCAGAGTTTTTGATGAATTATTCAGAGATCAGGATTTCCGAAAACAGCCAGCCGCTCATACCTGCTTTTGATTTTCCAAGCGACCTTTTCCTTTCCAGGAGCTACAAAAATGGGAGTTTTTTTGTTCCGTATATCCCCTCACTGGGTGAAGAAAAATTTGAACTCATGCTCGCTGCCAACCTCTCTGTCGGCGAGGCCAGCGAGCTGCGGTGCACTACCAAGGCTTGGATTCCTCTGCCGGAAATTTCAGACCCCCTGCCGAGAATGGATGAAGATGCGTTTATGCTGAATGTTTTTTTTGAACCTGCAACCCGCCGTTTTAATTTTACGGTCCGGGCGGCATGTCCGGAGCCCGATGAGCAGGGAGTCTGCGGCGATGAAATTTTAATGTATCTGGCGGTTGTCGACACGCAGACCAACAAAGTGGCTGAGGTGCGGACGGTCTCTTTGGACCGCCCAATCACTGCTTCCAGTGAAGTCAGGCATGCCGATTATGCAAGCAGTCTCCAATATGACAGTTTTGAAGTTGCGAACGGCAGGTACAAGACCTATGTTTTTGCGTTTGATATGGTGAACGACCAAGCTGCTGCTGTTTATCTCAAGGAAACACCGATTTTTGATTTCAAGGATTTTGAATTGATAGTCGGCACCCTCCCAAACATCGTTCCCGGTGAATCCGGAGAGCTTCATTTGACGCTGAGAAATGTGGGGACCCAGGTGGACAAATACGCCCACAGTGAATATGTTATGGACGGGTTGCGGGGCTTCACAATTGCCGGCTTCAAGAATCTTGAAAAGGGGGAGACTGCAGACATCATCATCAAATTTGAAGTCTCGGAGTATGAAGTCGGCAGCAAGACTATTGTTTTGAATATCCGCTCGCTGGGTTCCGGGCTTTCAAAAAATTACACCATAGTCCTGACTCCGGAGAAGAGGATCGACATGGTTCCCACTGTAACCGCCCCCATGAGCCTCACAGCATATGACACCAACCCCATAAACATCACTTTTCTTTTTGAGTCAACAATCCAGCCAAGAGTATTCTGGACTGTTTTCACAGACCCTGCTCTTGTAATTTCGAAGGGGTTCGGGTACAAAGACCTGCTGACGGGAAGCACAATCAACAAGGTGCAGTCTTCATTTGACTTGGGCGGTTCGTGCGCTTTGGGGATGGCCGATACTGAAGCTTTCAACGCCGGACGGAAAGTTTTGATTTACTCGCTTGCAGCATATGACATAAGCTCCGGGATGGACAATGAATCTGTGGGTGAGCTGGAAGGCCTGCTGACACTTATTGACAATGAAAAGCTGTCCATGGCCACCACTGCCAGCAGCAAATTATTTTCCAGGACGGAAAGGCTTGTCGGGATAATTGAAAATATCATCGATGCATACAAGTATGGAGCCAGTGATTCACGGCAACATGCTCTCAGAGAGGACCTTTATTTATTCACAGTTGATTTTGAAAATGAGCTCCGGCTGGTTGGAGAGCGGATGTCAGAGGAATGCACTGCAGTTGACAATGTGAATTTTTACCTTTATGTTTTTTCAGGAGATACTCTGCAGGAGTGGATTAAATCCCGGCAACTCAATATTGAAGGTTCGACTGTTATTGAATTGATTGGTCCGAAGCAGGTCAAAGCAATTTCAGGGGATTCTGTTTCAGTGGACTACATTGTCAAGAATCTGGCAGGCGAAGATTTTGAGGTTGACGTGGAGCCCACTTCGGATATAGTTTATGTGACACCATATTTCTCGCTTAAAGCGGGAGAGTCAAAAACCATTTCGTTGCGGTTCCGGCCCCCCGATTATTACGAAACCGATGACGAAAAAATATTCGTGAAGATATCCACCAGGGACCATGAGATCAGCTTTCCAATTCTGCTCAGCGTTGGAGAATTCGACCCCCGGCTTCAGGTTGAAGATGTTTCTGTGATTCCTGGAACTGAAGCGTTTGCAGTTTTTGCGGTCAGCACCGGCGGACTGGATGACAATTTCGAGATAACTTCCGACTGCCCGGCGTGGGTGGAATTTCCGGATTCAGTTTCAACTCAAGAGGGTTTCGGAAATTTTACGGTTGCAGTTGCGCCTGCCGGAAATCTGAAAGAAGGCACATATTCGTGCGAATTCAGGCTTGTCCCAAAGAGCTTTCCGGATTACACCATTCGAAAAGACTTTGTTGTTTCGGTCAGTGCGGAGGCTCTGACGCTGAGAGAAAGGTCCGCCGGCTATTGGGATTGGTATATGGAAGTCAAGGATTCAATTGAAAGGGCGGACCAAATAACGATCGAGAACAATTTCGACAAAGCCAATCGGTATATCAATCAGGGAGAATATACTTCTGCAAAATTGGCTTTGAACAAAATTGAAACTTCGCTTTCCAATGTGAAGCAGGAAGAACGCCGTATTTCCCCTTTGGTTTTTGTTGCAGTCGGCTCAGTCCTGGTCATCGGCTTTATTTTATGGAAATTTGTTTTGGTCAAGAAGCCTAAAACCGGGCAGTCAGAGAAAGCTGTGGGTGCTGGTGGTGAAGATCTGATATGAACGATTTGAAATCTGCAGTCGGACGCGTATCCAAAAGCATAGCAGCCCTTGAATTAAAACGCCAAAGAATTTCCAATGCAATAAAATCTGCAGGGAACAATAAATTCCATATTGGCGGAAAAACCCAGGAAAATATAGTGAATGATGTGCGCCCGGAACCAGTCAACGGGAAATTTGCAGGAGTTGATGGAGGGCTTCTTATGAAAGGGTTCCACGGCATTGATTTGGTGGTCACGCGCGCATCAGGAGTCATATTTGAATATGAGGACAACCTGCTGAAAAACTCAAACCACATCAATACGCCACCTTTGGTGTTTGAGGTCGAGAGCGGCGCTCCAAGTGATTTGGCTCTTATTGCAAGCCTGCGCCGTACAGAGGCGGAGCTTTCAATTTCCCACAGAATTCTTGAAGAATCGCCCGGCTTTTTGTTTATTGACGGCTCCATATGTCCGCACCCGAGTTTAAGGCCTGCAAAGACCTGCTACCGGAAAGATTATCGGAAGATAATCAGGATGTATGATGAGCTTATCAGGAAGGGAAAGGGTCAGGGCACAATGATTGTTGGAATTGTTGAGGACAGCAGAAGCACATACTTTTCAAATCTTCTTCAGACGGTCATCCTCCCGGGCCTTTCTCCCGAAACGCGCCAGCAGTTTTCAAAGCATCTGACTTTCAGGGACACTGCCCTGCTTTATGACGCCCTCGCACCCAGACAAAAAACATTCACTTTTAAAATGGATGCAGTCCCCGATGTGAGATACGGCAAAGAAACTTATGCATTCTATTTGAAAACTGCCAAGTATGACCGGCCGGTTCGCGTCGAATTTGTTTCAGGCAATCCGCAGGACGATGGCGTGAGAATTGCCAGATCGGTCGTCGGCCTCTCTGCCTTTTCAGACTACGGAATTCCGTCCGTGATAATTGAGGCAGATGCAAGGGCCAAACTGACAGGCTACTATATGGAGTATATAGAACGGCTGCTGGGCAAAACAACACCTTTGATGATGAAGCTTCGAAGAGAAGGCAGACCAATTTAAACAGACAGGAGATGGCAAAATATGACTGTGGGAAAAGTGATATCGACGCAGGACAGTCCCAGTCCGACATTTTTTGCATTTGCAATTGCAAAAGGCGGCAAAGTCCACAAAGACCAGTTTGTCCAGGTAAAAACTGAAGAAGGCACCCTCTTTGCAATCGTGGACAATGTTATCAAGACCAACAGATATTATGCGAGGCCTGAAACTGTGGTTGATGCCGAAAATCTGGAAGGCCTGTTCCCTGTT
>CAZJUS010000004.1:0-38219 GCA_964549355.1 Candidatus Undinarchaeota archaeon
TTGCGGAATGGGAATTTTTGATCGGCCATGCGACTCCTCTGGGAGTCATGAATCAAGGGGTCACCCAAAGGCCCACCCTCCCTCCCAGCCCCGGAGCAATTGTTGAAGAAATTGACCCCGAGACTCTCGGCAAGTTTTTATCATTCAAAAAAGAAGGGGGTGTGAATCTGGGAAAAGTCATCCACCACAATCTTTCTGTGAATTTAGACTTGACCAAAATGTTTCAAAAGCATGTTGCAATTTTGGCAATGTCAGGCGCGGGCAAAAGTTATCTGACCTCAGTTTTGATTGAAGAACTTTTATCGAGGGAGAAAAGACACGGGAGAGTTGCTTCCGTCGTTTTTGATGTCCACGGCGAGTATGTTAGTTTTGCCGAAAAGCCACCCAAAGGATTTGAGGATTTTTCAGACAGAGCAATTGCCATCAGCAGAATTACAATTCCTGCATCTTCCCTGAACGCACGGGAAATTGCTTTGTTTGCTCCTATGAGCACCGTCCAGATGGTGGAGCTTGAGGAAGTCATTAAAGCATACCGAGGCACAAGGTACAATTTCAAAGAGCTGGCGGAATTTGTGAATGAGAGCAGGATGAAACCGCAGACCAAAGGAGCTCTCTCCCGATGGCTTCTGAGCCTCCACTTCACAGGCCTTTTCGGGAGCGAGGAGAAGCTGGTTGCAAAGCTGGACGGCGAAAAGCCCAAAGAATACCGGCTCAGAGACCTCTTGAAATCCGGAAAATTGGTCGTCTTTGACCTTTCGTCCCGCATAGACTCGCGGGGCAAACAAATCATAACCTTATGGGCGGCGAAGTCTATTTTTAAGATGAGGAGGCGGGAGGAAATACCTCCGGTTGTTATGTTTGTAGAAGAAGCCCACAATTTCATACCTGAAGGTGTCAGCAGAGACCAGGCTCCAGCAAAAGGCATTTTCCAGACCATTGCCCGGGAGGGGAGAAAATTTCTTTGTTCACTTGTCATTATTTCACAAAGGCCCATCCGTCTTGATACCACCGTCTTGAGCCAGTGCAATACACACATTATCATGCGCATAACAAATCCGTACGATAAAGACCACATAGGAAAAAGCAGTGAAGGCATTACCGTCCGAACTTTGAATTCACTTACTACGCTTCAAGTTGGAGAAGCTCTGATAACTGGAGAGGCAGTAAGGAGTCCAATTTTTATAAAAATCCGCAGGCGAAGAAGCTGGGAGAAAAAATCCACCAATATGGAAGAAGATGCAAGGACATTTGAAGAGCACAAACAGAAAGAAAGTGAACGGACTGAAGAAATTGAAGATGCATTTTTATGATGGTGTGTGAATGAAGGAGCTCTGGTTTGCAACATCAAATCCCGGAAAATTCAAAGAGGTGGCTGAATTTGCCGGAGAATATGGAATCACTCTCCATCGGGCAGATATTGAACTTCCGGAAATAAGGGGCGACCTTGAGGCTATTGCGGAGGACAAAGCCAGGAAAGCATACGAAGCAGTGGGAAAGCCGGTTGTCGTTGAGGATTCCGGACTCTTTGTGCGCGTTCTTGGCGGGTTTCCGGGCCAATTTTCCGCATTCGCGCTGAAGACCATAGGCATCCAGGGTCTGCTGGTTTTGATGGCAGGAAAACGGGATAGATTTGCGGAATTCCGGGCTTGTGCAGCCTACTGCGACGGCGATTCCTGCGTATCCTATGCCGGCAGATGCGCCGGAAGCATAATTGATGAAGCGCAGGGCAGAGGAACTGAGGGCTTCGGATATGACCCCGTCTTTCTCCCGGCAGACCACGATAAAACTTTTGCCGAAGATTTGCAGTACAAGCAAAGAGTTTCCCATCGCACTCAGGCATACCGTCAGTTATTCACATTTTTAACCCGCAACAATCCTGAATGAATTCGACCCTGTGAAGTATTTCCATACACCATTTGCGGAAAATTTAATGTAAAACTCATTGCTTCTCGTAACCCCGGAGAGTTTAGCTGTAAATTCTTTTTTTGCCGGAGCATTGATTTTTTGGAGGGTGTATGTTATGCCGTTGGCGTTCACTTTTTTAGTCCAGGCATCAAGCCCCTCCACCCAGAAGCCACTTGGAAATGTGATTGACAAACTTTCAATATTGCAGTTGCAGTTTTGGTTTTTAGTCAAGGTTGAACCGTCGATGTTTAGATTGAAATAAATGGGTTTTCCTTCTTCAACATTTTTTGGATTTGCAACCAGTTCTGCGAAATTCTCCAACGATGCCGAATCGTCGCCCCCGCCCGGGGATGACCTTTCAAATTCCACTTCATCGTAGACTTTTACTGAAATTTCCGCTTCAGCCTGCTTTATTTTGAAATTCACTTCATACTTCATGTCCTGGGACTTGTTTTCGACAGGGGCGCCCGTAAGTTTCATAGTGCATGTCCTGGTCTTGGCCCCCCCTTTTGAAATGTCCCCTATGCGGATTCTTCCATTGCATGAACTCTCGACATAGCTTCCAAAATTGTACATCAAGACCTCGACATCTTCCAGGTTGTCTTTTGCCTCGATGGTGAAGCTGAATTGTCTTTCATCGCCTTCTTTCAGCTGCGACGGAAAATTTTCAAAAATTATATTGAGATATTCGCCTGAATCAGAACTGGAAGTTTTTTTGCCTGCCTGCCCGGTTTGCGGAGTATTGCTCCCTTCCTTCTTCAGGTTTTCAGTGCATCCTGCCAGAAGGACCATGGCTGCAATGGCCAATGCTGAAAAATATTTCATCGTTTCACCAATTTGATGTTGACATCTCCGATCTCATATGTGCCCGGACTTTCAATCAGCAGACGGTTTTGGGATGAAGCTTCGCCTCCTGAAAAGCCGAGTTCAAGTTTTCCCTTCGGTGCAGGCTGTTCATAAAGCACTGTGTCTTTTTCGGATGAGAGTGTGACCCGCAGGAGGTCATCTGAAGGGACAATTACATTCAACTCGATCACCCCTCTGTAGCTTCCGTCCCTTAGTTTGGCCAAATCTGTAGATGAAATGGAGAAATCTGTTGTGAATACCGAACTTGCGTTTGATTGAGTGAATATTATCACTTCCACATTTTTCATTTCGTAATAGCCTTCTTCAAGCAATCTGAATTCTATTGAATTGTTCTTCCTGATTCCGGATGAAAAAGTAGTTATGAACGCTCCGGTTCCCGGAAGTCCGCGGTATACAACATTTTCGTTGTTGAGGATTATGCTTATCTCTCCAGCAATTTGCGGATTCATAGAACCTATATACACTCTCCCCAGGTAAAAGTTTTCAAGTGCGGTGTCCTCAACTGTGAATTGGAAAGTTTGTTTTTCATCAGTTGCCAAAGCTTCTACGACTTTCAATTCACTGATTTTGTAGTATGTCGGCGCCCAAATCTTCCATCCCGAAGAACCTGCTGAAAGTTTGATTGAGTTTTCAGTTTTCAGCATGTTCAACGGGATGTTGATTTCTGCAATGCCTTCATCCGGAGTTTCCTTCCAAACCTCCTGTCCATTCACTGTGATTATCAGCGGACCGTATTTGTTGGTGTCTTTTATGTCCAGAGTGATGGTTGCGGAGTCCAGCTTATTGATGGTGTCTTCCGGGACCGAGAATCTGACCGTGTGCTCTTCAGTGGTTATGATTCCTTTGGCGACCTCAATTGATTCCCTTTGTGTGATGAGTGGCGTTCCTTCGACGCCCTTGGACAGGATCATATTGCCTGCCAGCGGGACATGCTTGTATGTAAATTCTCCCGAACCTATGCTTCCCACATCCTGGGACGCCAGCAGAATTTCATTCTTTTTGGCTTTTATGCCTCCGGGCAGGAAGCCCGCTGCGAGCACTAAAACAAGCCCGACAATAATTATGAGCTCCGGAACTCCCAGGCCTTTCACAACACTAAGGGTTCCGCGTAGTATTTAAAATTAGCGAGTAAATACTGGGGATGAAAATCCTCAAACTCAATAAGAAGGAAGGCCATTTGGCCGTCCTGGTGGAGAACCCCGATGACCTTTGGGCCCTCAGCGTAGTGGTGAAGCCGGGGGACATAGTGGGCATGAAGACCCTCCGGAAACTGAAGCTTTTGATTGGGGACAGCGTTGAAGCCGACAAAAAACCGATGTACCTGAAGCTTCAGGTTGAGAGGGTTGAATTCCATGGTTTTACAGCAGACCTGCGCATAAAAGGCACCATAGTCGAAGGTCCGGAGGATGTCAAAGGCGGCCATACCTTTACCGTCTCCCCCCACAAGAAACTGGATATTTGGAAGGATTTGGGGCCGGAGGATATGGATTTAATTCGGGAGCATCAGAGCAGGCGCCCGAAGGTTGTTGTCGCCCTCGTGGACCGCGAAGGGGCTCTTGTGGCCTTCAAGAACGAAAAACAGTTCTTTCCAAGCAATTTGCCCGGCAAGGACGGGGAGAAGAAGGGCGCGGAGGACCTGCTCAGCCAGTTTTTCGCCCGAATCTCCAAAGCGGTCGGCCTTTTTGAGCCCGAATTTGTCGTGGTGGCCGGGCCGGGATTCATGAAGGAAAAACTTGCCCCATACCTTGCTTCCAGGGGCTTCAAAGTGACCATGGATTCCGTGTCCTCCGTCAGCGAGGGGGGCCTCCGCGAAGTGTTCAGCAAGGGCGTGGTTGACAGGGTGGCCGGCCAGGTCCGGGAGGTGGAGGAGGAAAAAATAGTGGAGGACATATACACCCAGATTGCCCGGGAAGGGAAGGTGTTCTACGGCATGGATGAGGTCGAGAAGCTCTTGGACCAGGGCAATATCAAGAGCCTTGTTGTTGCATCATCGTTCATCGGCAGTCTGGCATCTGAAAAGAAGTACGGGCATCTTGCAGACATCATGAAAAAGGTAAAATACTCGGGCGGGTCAGTTCAGGTTATCGGCGTAAACAAGGATGCCGAAAAGAGGCTTGAGGGTCTCGGCGGGATTGCCGGAACCCGGAGATGGTGAATGATATGTTCAAAGTTCGCAAAATTGATGTTGAAAGCGGAGGAGTCTTCACTGTTAGTTTGAACAGGGAGAATGCAGAAAACCTGAACCTGAATGTGGGGGACAGGGTCGAAGTTTTTTGGGACAATCAGAGTTTCATTGCAGTCCTTGAGGTCAGTGAAAGGACGGTGCCTCTCGGGACCATCAACATACTGAAGGATGCATGGGTGAGATATGACATCCCTGGAGAGGTCCATGTGCGGGCAGTCTCCAAGCCGGAATCGGTTGAATACATCAAGACCCGCCTGCTCGGCAATCCCATAAGCGGTGAACAAATCAAAAAGATAATTTTTGACATCATGGACAACAAACTGAGCCCGGTTGAATCGGCATATTTTGTTGCGAGTGCATATGTCCAGAGGCTGAGCTTTGAAGAGGAAGAAGCCATGACCCGGGCCATTGTGGAAGCAGGGGAGACTTTGAAATTCAACCGAAGCCCCGTGCTTGACAAGCATTGCATTGGGGGCGTCCCGGGCAACAGGACGACGCCCATTGTGGTGCCCATTGTGGCGGCCGCCGGCTTTCTTATCCCAAAGACTTCCAGCAAGGCGATTACCAGCCCGGCCGGGACTGCAGATGTCATGGAGCTGTTTTCCAACGTAGAATTCGGCAACGATGATTTGGTTAGGATAGTCAACAAGACGGGGGCGTCTTTGGCATGGGGGGGCTCCCTTCAGCTTGCACCTGTCGATGACATCCTGCTCAAGCTCCGGTATCCTCTGAGGCTCGACCCGCTTGCATTCCTCCTCGCATCCATTCTCGCCAAGAAGTTTGCAGCGGGCGCTGAGAAGGTTTTGATTGATATACCCCTGGGTGCAAAAGTCCGGAACATGAAGGACGCCCGGGACCTGGCTTCCCGCTTCAAGAATTTGGGCTCCCGTCTAGGGATGCATGTCGAGGTTGTCATTACAGAAGGGGGCCAGCCCATTGGAAACGGCATTGGGTCCGCTCTTGAAGCCCGCGATGTGCTGCGGGTCCTCCAGGGAAAGGGGCCTGAAGATCTGCGCGAGAAAGCTTTGCTGCTGGCGGGAAAGCTGTTGGAGATGGGCGGGAAGAAGGAAGGGTATGAACTGGCGAAGCAGATACTTGATTCAGGCAAGGCTTATGAGAAGTTCAAGGAGATTATTGCAGCGCAGGGGGGCCGCCCCGATATACAGCCTGAAGATATTGAAGTCTGTCCGAAGACGCACGACATAATTGCCGAAGAAGACATAGCTTTCATGAGATACTCGCCGGAGATTTTGGCAAAAGTTTCAAGGAGGCTCGGCGCCCCTTCCATAAAAGGGGCGGGCATATACCTGCATGTGCTCCCCACCAAACATGCCAAGAAAGGGGAAAAGATAATGACCCTCTATGCCCCCGATGACAGGAGGCTGGATGATGCCCTCCAGTATCTCAGCAGGAAGAAAGCCATCCTGGACAACAGCCAGGTCCTGGACTCTGCCTGATTACCGCGCCTTGTATCTGCCCCTGCTGTAAACTTTTTCAAGCCTTTTCAGGACTGCCTCCCAGTCCGGGTTGCCTTTTTTATAGCCCGCAACAAGCAGCCCCCAGGTTCTGTCTGTAATTTTGTGGCCGGCTTCCAGGCATTCATGCATGACCTTCAGGTCGGTTGCAAAGTCTTCAACCCTGCCCCGTGTTGCCAGGCCGAAATCAATGAGGAAAATCCGCCCTTCTTTTGAAATCATATTGGAAGTGGTCAGGTCGTTGTGCGCAATTCCAATTGAATGGAGCCTGCCGACCTGCTCCCCAATCCTGCCGGCGACTTCATCAATCCCCGCACCAAGCTCCTTCACAGGCACCCCGTCGATGAATTCCATCTCAATTGTGAATTTTTTTTCATCAACAGACAGCACCCTCGGCAGGTCCACGCTTGCCTTTGCCTTGTTCATGAGGCGCGCTTCTCTCCGCGTCCGGTCTTTCCTGATTTTTTCGTCCAGCTCTTTTATCCGGTATTCTTTCCGGGGGCGGACCTTCACAACTTTTTTTTCACTGCGCAGGATTTCCACGACAGCCTCTGCCCCCATTTTTGATTCCTTAACTTCCGTTTTCAGCCCCTGCGGTTTGGGCATTCACTCCACCCCCAGATAAATTACACCATCCTGGTATTTGACATACGGCACGAAGCCCTTGGTGTTCACAATTTTTCCGGAGACGTTGATTTCGTCTTCAAGGCCGTGAAGCCCCACAAAGACACGCTTGTTGCCCGATTTGGCCCATATGCCGTCGCTGAACCAGATTTCTTCCGGTATTTCCGCCAGGTCCAGGCTGATGGTGGTGGTGCCTTTGTTTGAACCCTCAGTTTGTGCAAAAATAATAGCATATGCAACTTTATTGGCATCTATATTCAGAGAATTCCTGACTTTGTCGTTGCTTATCACATCCACGATGTCATTGAAGGCTCCGACGATGTAAATCATGAACATGATGATGGCCCCCGCCAAAAGCACATTTTCAAGTATGGCGCTTATGCCCCTCATTCAAAGCCCACCCCGACAGTTATGGTTCGGTAGCTCACCATTATTGGGTCGTCGGCGGTTCCTTCATTCACGAGGTTTGTAGTCTCACCAGTTTGCTTTATTGTGACCCTGGTCGGCAGGGTTGCAGAAGTGCTTTTGCCTGCCAGCGGTTCAAAAACAATCCTGCTGATTTTTCCAGTCGAGCTCGACGGGTCTTTGATGGGCCTTGGGATTACCTCCATATTGAGTCTGATTCCTCCGCTCACTTTGTTTGAGCTTCCCGTGACCACCACTGCCTTGTTCACTCCCAAGGTTCCTGTGGTTTTCCCCACTGCACCGGACTGCACGCTCAGGCCTGTCGTGTTGTAGGGGCCGATAAAATCATTGAGGGGGACACCCGTTGATGCATAGTGGATGGCCTTGCTCTGCCCCTTGATGACAATCTTGTACTCGCCGTTTGCATCCTGCTCCAGCTTTATGACAGGGGGGTTGGTGAACCGCGATTTGGTCTCCAGGCTGATGCTGGTCTCTCCGGCGTTTATGGCGGTGACTTCAATTGCATCGGCCATATCCGACAGGACATTCTCAAGATAGGATATTGAAGCCTGGTCAGTCCTTTTCTCAAAAATAGGAATTCCAATGAGCATCGCTTCCGAAATGAGTGCAACTGCTATCAAAATCATGAGCACATTGCCCACCAGCTCCGCTGCACCTTTACGGGTATGAGAAATCATAAGTATCACCACTACCATACGGAGGCTCGACTTTTATGGTTACCGTTCCCTTCGACATGGTGTAATTGTACTGGAGGCTTCCGCACGACGTGCCTTCCTCGCAGATGCATATTACGAAAGTCTCCCCCTGGCTTATGTCCGACAGCGAGCTGTCGTCGAAATCATAGGGCTTGCTGTCTATGAGGGTTGCCATATTCTCGAGGTCGTCGCTTGTGTATGTTATCTCCTGCTCCGACAAATTCCTCAGGAGCAGGCAGATTTTCTCCGATTCATTCCATGCCGAGATTATGTCTATCTTGCCATAAATCTGCTTTGAGCTGGCATCTATGCCTTCGCTGGTCTGTGTGAACAGTTTGTTCTGGGTCCTGCTGAGCCACAGGTAGGTTGCACCCCCTGCTGCAATAGTAATCAGCAGAAGCAGGATTACAGCAATTATCGGCGTGGCACCTTTCATTCATGCACCCGTTCCTTATCCTCTTTGGTTTCTCCGGACCCTGCGGTCTTCCCTTTCATGCTCCCGAGCTGGGAGCTGAGGCTGTTGAGGGATTCAATCAGGGCCTTGTTCTGCTCTTCTATGCTCTTCAGCTTGCTCTGGACTTTTGCATCCTTCTCGCCCCCCACCGCCTTCTCGACCACCTTCTCCAGGGGCTCCTCCCCTTCGTCTTCGCCCCCCTCGCCTGCAGCCATCTCCAGATAGTCCACCATCTTCCGCGTGTTGTATGCAATCTCATCCATCTTCGGCACCATGGCCTGGAGGCTTTCGGCCAGGAGCCCCATATTGACCTGGGGCAGCTTCTGCAGGACCTCAGTGACCCGGACTATGTGGTTCTCCACGGCATTCATATGGATCAGGTATTCCTTGAGCAGTTTTTCCCGGGACTCAACAAAATCAAGAAGCCTCAGTATGAGTTGGGCGTCAATCGGCATCGACCGTTTCTTTAGGCCGTCAATCTCGTCTTTTAACTTCTTTAGAGAAGCAACAGGGGTTTTTTCAGCACTTGCCATTGGAGTTCTGCCTCTGGAAAACTTATATAGTTTTCCTGTTCCCACTAGAGCCATGGTAAAGTTCAAGCTCCACTTCCACGCGGACTGCGACGGAATCACATCGGCCTATTTTGTCTCGCGTGAGCTGGACCGGCTGAACTTCCAGTACGACCTGTACCCGAGCCTCGGAGCTTCAGTGGAGCTGAAAGGCGACGGCAACATATGCCTCGACATCTCTGATGTGAAGACGCAGAGCCCGAAGAATTTTTCCCTCGACCACCACATGACTGACATCTACCCCCTGATCCATGCCAATTTCCGCAGGGTGGGTTTTGAGTGGCCTGTCAGCTTTGACAGCTACCTGCTTTTCGGGAGCCCCGAGACCTCCTGGATTGCAGCCATCGGCGTTGCCGCCGACTGGTGCGCCGACAAAGTCCCGCCCCGGTTCTGGGATACAGTCCGCGAGCAGTGGCCACAGCTGGAAATCCCAAACAGGATTGAACAGCTGCCCCTCATCAGGGGCCCCATAGGCAGGATGGCCAATATGATTGATGCCAGCGTTGCAGTGAACAAGCAGAGCGGTGCAGTCTATGCCCTGCGGGCGCTCCGCGAGTCCGAAACTCCCGACGACTTCCTCCGCGGGAAGGGCAAGGCGGAGAAGCTGGTGGCCCTGCGCGAGAAAATACTGAAGGAAGTGAGGCAGGTGCTTGAGAAGGAGGAGGTGCACAGCAGGTATGTGCTCATCCGCTTCAATTCGCCTTACAATATAAAGAGCCTGGTTGCGGGGCATTCGAAGGAAAGGCATCCGGGGAAGATTATAGTAATCGCCCAGAATGAGCGGGACAAAGTCCGCATCAGCCTGAGGGGGGGCGACCACCTCAACACCCTGATCCAGGAGCTGACTGAAGGCATCGGCGATGGAGGCGGGCACCCGCAGGCCAGCGGGGGGTGGATCCACCACTGGCACTGGGACAAATTCAAGGCACGGCTTGAAGAAAGGATCTGCTAATTAGCTACTGCTGATTTTTTTCATGATTTCCTCAGCCTTCTCGGGCTTCCTGCCACCGCCACGGGCAAGGACTTTGGTCCCTCCGGCGCTCCCGCCCAGTTTCTTTGAGACCCGCTTGGCCAGCTCAACGGCGCTGATTTTTCCTTTCGATACTACCGAGACCCCGCCCTCGCGGTTTATCAGCACCACAGCTTCCGCCCCGGATTTGGGCAGTGCAGCCTTTGCAGTGTTTTCCATCTGCTTGAAAGGCATGTCCACCACCGCCCACTTGACCGCCCCGACTTTGCCGTGGAGCCTTACATCAGCAGACCTGCCCGCTTTGGTGAGCTTCTTGACTCTTGCAGTCAGCTTCCGGATGGCCTTCGGCAGGTCATGGCTGTCAGTCTTGGCCTCCTCTGAAGCTTCCTTGAGCAGGTCTTCAAGCTTCCAGATGTGTTCGAGCACCCTCATGCCTGCAATGAGCTCCAGCCGGACCACCCCGTCCTGTATCCTTGTGGCCTTCAGTATCTTGATGAGCCCCACTTCCCCGGAATACTCCACATGGGTTCCCCCGCACGCTTCCGCGTCGTGGCCGGGCATCTGGATTATGCGCAGTTTGGCCCCCGGGACTGCACCGCCCTGGTAAATCCTGAAGCCGAATTTCTGCTCCGCTTCGGTCCGGGGCAGCTCCATCTTTCTGATTTTGATGTTTTCCAGGACTATCTTGTTGGCAATCCTTTCGATTTCCTTGATTTCTTCTTTGGTCACAGGCTTGTAGTGTGTTATGTCCAGGGTCGCCTTTTCGGTGGTCTTGCTTGCGCCCGCCTGCCACACGTGGGTGCCCAGCACTTTCACAGCAGCCCCGTTCACTATATGGACTGCAGTATGGTGGCGGGTCAATGCCATCCTCCTCTCCACATCCACCTTTCCTTTGATTCTGGCTCCTTTGGCCGGGGCCTCCTTGTCGAGGGTTATTATGTGCGTGTTGCCGTCCTTCTCGACACACACCACCCGGGCGGAGCCGGTTTTCCACGCGATGGTTCCTGTATCGTGGTCCTGGCCTCCCGAGGCAGGGTAGAAGGCGCTCTGGTCAAGCACAAGCTGTCTGTCCTTGCTCCAGACCACCATTGCTTCGAATTCCTCCTTCGGGTCCAGCTTGTAGTAAAGCGGGAAGGTGGTTGGAAGCCCTTTGTTGGCTTTGACGGCTTCCTTGAGTTTGGCTTTCCTTTTCAGCTTGAGATAGAAATTTTCAGGCACTTTCAAATCAACGCCCTCGGCCTTTGCAATTTCAGCCACTGTCCCGGGGTCCATGCCGTGCGATTCATAGAGCTCCACGAGCTTGGACTTCAGCGTGCCTTTCTTGATGAAGTCATTCACAAGCCGGCGGCCCCGCGTCTTGGTTTCTTCATATCTCTTTTCTTCAATCCGGACTATATCGTCCACATCCGGAAGCTCCCTCAGATTCTTGAACCTCCTGCCAAGATACTTGGCGTGCTCCTTTATGAGGCCCGACATGTCCAGGCCGAACTTGAATTTTCTGTTGATGGTGAATGAGCGCCTCAGCAGATTCCTCAGGTTGTATCCTCCGCCCACGTTGCTGGGGATTGCCCCGTCGGCCAGCGCAAAGGCCAGGGCCCGCGTATGGTCCAGGATTGTGTACAGGCCCTGCAGTGGCCTTATTTTTTCAAACTGCTCGAGCATGTGCTTGGGCATCCTGGCTCCTTCGGAGACATCGTAAAGCCCCAGCTCACTCCAAAACTTGGCCTGCCCCTCCCAGTCCACTTCAATCCCAAGGTCCTCCCTGTGCTTTGCGGTATTGGGGAAGACAGCCTCATAGGCGTTGGGCTTGCCCGTTGCATACCACGGCAGTTTTTCGAGCCCCCATCCTGTGTCCACCACCCTCATTTTCATGGGCCTGAAGTTGCCGTCAGGCGTATCCTCAAACTGCATGAAGACATGGTTCACAATTTCGACTCCGCCGGCGAAGGCTTCAACAGACGGGCCGAAATTCCCCCCGCCGGACCAGACGTCCTCCCTGTAGGTGATGGCTTCTATTGGGATTTTCAGCTCCTCCATCAAAAACCTGATGCCGAAATGGACTGTTTCATTCTGCCAGTACTCCGGCATATTGAAGGCGTGCTGGCCCCCCATGAAGAACTGCGAGAAGTGCCTGCCCGTCCTGCCCACGTTGTCCAGGTCCACGAACCTCAGGCAGGGCTGGCTGACCGCAAGCGGGTTGGCCGGCGGCTCCGCGACCCCCTTCAGCACCCAGGGCTGGAAGTCCGCGATGCTTGCAATCACAAAGAAGAGGTCGGGCCTCCACTTGGCGACTATGGGGTAAGGCTCTATGACCTTGTGGCGGTTCTTCTCGAAGAAGTTCTCCCATTTCTCGATGGCCTGCAGCATGTCCCACCCCAGACTGTCCTTGCCTATGTGGGAGTACCCTCCTTCGCAGGTGGTGTCCCCGCAGGTCTCCTTGTCCGTGCTCCAGAACCAGGTCCCGCATTTGGGGCACTTGCGCCTTTCGAAGCCCATCTCCTTGAGGGCGTGGAAATTGTAGTACTTGTTCGGCTGTGCAGAAAACATGCGCCGGAGCTCGGACTTGTCCATATTCAGCAACCCACCGTAAGTTTAAAAAAACAAATAAAAATGATGCTTACTTTTCCTTGGCTTCAGTTTCCTGCTCAAGATTCTTCGGCGCCGGCACTTCAAGCCTGGAGTTGGTTATGAGGATGTCCCCCACAGCCTTGACAGCTTTGTGCGGAACAATCACAGCCTTCACAGTGGGCACTGTTTTTTTCAATGCGCTTTCGGGCGGGATGCTGACAACCCATCCGTGGACTGAGTATTTGCCTATGATTACGTCCTGGACCCTGCCGAAAAGGTCGCCTTGATCAGTGTATACTGACTTGCCGTAAGTTTGAGTTATGCTCTTTTCTTCCATGCAACCACCACATGCAGGCCTATTTAACTGTTTTTCTTAGCAAAAGGCAGACATAGGTCTGTTTTTCATACGCCTTCCGGGCGCCCCGCTTCACCGCCCTGAACCCCCTCTCCCCGAAGGCCCGCACCACCCGCTCCTCATTCTCGGGCTCCACAGTCAGGAACACCATCCCGCCGTCCGCCAGGACTTCGGCCACTCCCTCCGCCACCCGCCCGGCGTCCATGTAGTCCATGCTTGCGAAAAAACTCACAAAATCGACGGGGCCGACGGAGCCGGACCGCCCAAGCCGGCCGATGTCCTCCCCCTTCATCCGCAGGACTTTGAAGCCTTTGGCCTCCGCCCGCCTGGCCATCTTCTCCACCGGCTCAACGCCGACCACTTCCCTGCAGAATTTTGCAACTGCCTCCAGGCTCTTGCCCGTCCCGCACCCGACGTCGAGCCCCCTCTTCCGTTTTCCAATCAAATGCCTGAAGGGCTTCAGCAGTTTCTCCGGGCTGTAGCCGTAGGCTTCGACCTCCCGGTCGTACTTTGAGGCCCATCTGCGGAAGTAGTCGAGCCAGGACATTGAACTCCAACACAAACAAGCTTAAATTAAATTCCCAACCGCAGTATGCTTTCCTTCACTGCCGGCAGATCATCCCAGGTTTTGGCTTCGAGCATTGCCGGCACAATTTTTTTGGCGGCTTCAAGATGGCCCAGGCCATACTCCCCAGTCAGCTGTTCGTGGAGTCCGCGGATAAAATTGAGCGTGCTTTTGTAGCTGCTCCTGTATTTTTCAGGGTAGCTCTCGAGGCTGTAGGATATGCCCGCAAATTTAGAATTGTCCCAGCCACGCCCTGCAACTTCAGCAGCATAGTGCGCGACAGCTTCAGTGGTCCCGGCATAGAACCCCCATTTTTCGCCGTCCTTTTCATCTTCTTCAACCTTCAGGATTGTGGACAGCAACCTGGAAGGGTCCGTTGCGCGCTTTGCTTCCTTCAGCGGTCCAACCCCCCGGCCGTATTCCTTTATGCGCTCCTTGACAAACCTGTTCAGCATCTCCGCGGGCGGTTTTTCAATCCCTTGAGGATGGAAAGGATGGTAAGTCCTGCGTCCGCGGTTGTCATAGAAATCTTTTCCGCCGGACGCGAACACCTGGTTCATCACATCAACAATAAAGTAGGTGTAGTGCCCTCTGGGAATTTCCAGCCGGTCCATCAAACTTAAAGTGTAATCCGCAACATCGTCATAAAATGCTTGGCGCTTCAGCCTCCAGTCCATTATGAGGTCATAAAATTCGGCGAGCTTGTTTTTGAGTTCATCCGCCCGCCCCTTCTTCAGATATTCCCTCACGGCTTTATTGAAAACATGGTGGACTTTTTCAGCGACATCTGCGATATTCCTTTTCAAAAGTCTGAGCATTGCAGGGTCGCAGGCCTCCGCCATTTCCTCTGCAAGTTGCAGGTCGGCTTCAATAATCCCATAGTGCTTTGAAAGCGTGTCTGAAATTTCCCCAAAGCTTTCAACATACGCCTTTGCATCCGCCAATTCTTCTTCAAACAGCTTGGAGTACTGCAGGGCATGGACAATTTCGTGGATGAGGGTGTTCTGCATCTGGGCGAGAGTGCCTTCTTTGGTCCTGCCTTTTTTTTCGGCTTTGTCTACAAAAACTTCAATATACGGGCCCTGGTTGTAGAACACGCCGAATGCAGTTTTTACAATGCCGAAGGTCCCGATATTGCCCTCCCAAGTCCCCGGCCGTGCATTGATTACAGCAGCTTTTTCAATGCCTTTTGGGAGGTCGACCCCCAGCTTTTTCAGGGCCTTGAAGCTTCGGGAGACAGTCTTTTTGATGTCCTTCTTATCCAGACCGTATTGGGACACATCGCCCACACAGTAGACGCCCTGCATGAATCACTACCTAAAAGTTGTGTATTATATATTTTGCTTTCCCGCGCCACTCCGCTACATGAGGTCTTCATATCCCTCAAGGCGTTCAAGGATGCCCCGGTCCCCTGTCAATTCTGCAAGGTATCCCGCAACAGCCTTCGCCACGGAATACTCCGCGCGGGTGGGTGTCCCCTCCTTGAATTCGTCTTCAATCATGCCTATCAGTTTGTAGCAGTTGTCGATATACCATTCTTTTTTCTTCTCTTCGCTTATCCGCCGGTCCAGCTCCTGCATGTTATGGATGTCCATCAGCTGGCCTTCCGGCGTCCGGTTCAGATACAATTCAGCTTCGAAGTAGCGCCCATGTTCGTACGACTGCCGGGCAGCGCTGATCAGCCCCTCGATTGTCCTGATTGCAGGCCTTATGCTTGACATGGCATTAAAGTGCGGATAGATTTAAAAACCATCCCGCCAAACCAACTCCAGGTGAAATAGAATGCAAGTTATTGCTCCGGAAGGTATGGGATATGACCGCGTGGTCACTGTTTTCAGCCCCGACGGCCGGCTTTTCCAAGTGCAGTATGCCATGGAGGCGGTCAGGAGGGGGGCCACAG
Organism: Candidatus Undinarchaeota archaeon; assembly: GCA_964549355.1. Classification (GTDB taxonomy): domain Archaea; phylum SpSt-1190; class SpSt-1190; order SpSt-1190; family SpSt-1190; genus JAAOXW01. Next base: position 15,559 of record CAZJUS010000004.1, read on the forward strand.
TAGTTGGCATCAAATCAAAAAAAGGGGTGGTCATGGTTGCGGACAAGAAGGTCCTGCACCACCTCATAAATTCGCGGAGCATAGAGAAGGTATATGAAGTCGATAGGCACATCAGCGCAGCCACCATAGGTCTGGTGGCGGACGGGCGCAAACTTGTGGACCAGGCCCGGCTTGAAGCTCAGAGGCATCGCATGCTTTACGATGAGCCCATTACAGTCAAGCAGATAGTCCACGAGATAAGCAACTATATGCAGATTTTTACACAGTACGGCGGTCTGCGTCCGTTCGGCGTTACGACTTTGATTGCCGGCTATGATGACGAGCCGAGATTGTTTGAGATAGACCCAAGCGGGACGCCGACAGAATGGTCTGCGACTGCAGTGGGCGAAGGCCGGAATGAAGTCATGAAGCATCTCGAAGTAAAATATTCAGCGAGTCTGTCCATCGAAGAAGGGCTTAAGCTGGGGGTCGAAGCCCTGAAAGCCTTTTTGAAGAATAAATTTGAGCTGGACAGAATCGAAGCAGCCTATATCACCGAGGACGGCTTCCGGAAAGTCGGCCGGAAAGAGATAGAGGCGATTTTGAATGGTAAGAGTGGATGAAGCTGTTGTTGTAAAAATGAAAAGGGCGGGCAAGGATTTTCAGGTTCTCGCGGACCCGGACCGGCTGGTCAAATTCCGGGCGGACCCGGACTCGGTCCCCCTGCATGAGCTTATGCCGGTGCAGGAAATCTTCAAGGACGCCCGGAAGGGGGACAAGGTTTCCGACACGGATTTGGAGGCTGCCTTTGAGACCTCCGACAAGGAGGAGGCCATCCGGAGAATCCTGAAGGACGGCGACTTCAGCCCGACTGCAGAGCAGAAGAGGGAGCTGGCGGAGAAAATCCGCAGGCAGGTGGTGGATTTGATAGCCCGCAACGCCGTTGACCCGCGGACCAATCTGCCCCACACCCCCGACCGCATTGAATCCGCCATGAAGGAGGCCAAAGTCCACACTGATATGCGCCCCGCAGAGGAGCAGTTCGAGGATGTGGTGAAGGCGCTTCTGCCTTTCATACCCCTCAAATTCGGCAAAGTGGAGCTTCAAATCCACATACCAACGGCTTATGCATCCAGGGCCTACGGCAGACTGCGGAGTGCCGGAAATGTTAAAAAGGAGCAGTGGCTGGCTGACGGTCTGCTTCTCAGACTGGAAGTCCCGTCGGGCATGAAGGTCTCGACGGTGGACCTGGTCAATCAGCTGACGCATGGAGAAGCGGAAATCACAATCAAGAACGAATGAATCACAATCAAGGAGGTATAAATATGCCAGAAAATGTAGAAAATAGACAATTGGTAGTCCCGGGGAAGGTCCTGGCGAAGGGCATGGAATTTCTGCCCGGCGACGGAGCCTACAGGGACAAAGATGAAATAAGGGCCAGCGTTTTGGGATTGGTCAATTTCAAGGGAAGGGCCATAAGGGTCATTCCGCTGAACGGGAAGTACTTCCCGAAGAGAGATGACCCCGTAATCGGGATCATCAAAGAGGTGGGATACAACAGCTGGAATTTGGACATAAACTGCCCCTACGAAGCAAGGATGCTTGTGGGGGACGCGTCCGACAGATACATAGACACCAACCGCCACAAGCTGGCCAGTGTCTTTAATGTCGGCGATGCGGTCATCTGCCAGATAAAAAAAGTGGATGAGAATATGGCTGTTTTTGTGACTGCGCGCGGTCCGGGCCTTCGGAAAGTCACTGAAGGGGAGCTGATCCGCGTGAAGGCTGCCAAGATACCCCGCATCATAGGCAAGAATGCCAGCATGGTGAAGATGATAAAGGAATATACCGAGTCCCGCATGTTTGTGGGGCAGAACGGCATAGTGTGGGTCCAGGGCGGCAACAGCGAATTGGTCAAGAAGGCCATCCGCAAGATCGAGGCTGAAGCCCACATGCCCGGCCTGACAGACCGGATGAAGGAGTTCCTGGCCAAGGAGACCGGCAAGACAATTGAGGACGCCGGTGGGGCAGAGGAGGCAGAGCCCCGGTTTGAGCCGGAACAGCAGAAGGACGAAGCAGAAGGTGAATAAGATGGGAGCAGAAAAACCTAAATTTTTGATAAAGAACGGCAAGAGGCTCGACGGCAGAAAGCCGGATGAAGTCCGCCCAATTGAGATTGAAATGGGGGTGGTCCCGAATGCTGAAGGGTCCGCCAAGGTCGTGTTCGGCAAGACTAAAGTGATTGCTGCAGTCTACGGCCCGAGGGAGCTTCATCCCCGGCACCAGATAATCAATGAGAGGGCCAGGGTCCGCGCCAGATACGACATGATGACTTTCAGCGTGGAGGACCGCAAGAGGCCCGGCCCCGGCAGAAGGGAGACTGAAATCAGCAAGGTGCTTTCAGAAGCCCTGACCCGGGTCGTCATGACTGAAAAATTTCCAGCGTGCGCCATTGACGTTTTTGTGACAGTGGTGCAGGCGGATGCCAGCACAAGGGTGACGGGCCTCAATGCAGCGTCCCTCGCCTTGGTGGATGCGGGCATCCCCATGAGGGATTTGGTCGTCAGCCTGAGCTTCGGCAAGGACTACGACGAGAAAGGCAAAGGGCATATGGTCGTTGACCTGGAGAAGGAAGAGGACAACTGGGGCATGGGCGATGTGGCCTATGCGGTTGCGCCTGCTTTGGGCGAGGTCCTCCTGCTCCAGATGGACGGCGACATGACGCCTGAAGAGTTCAGGGAGGGCAAAGCCATGGCCGACAAAGCTGTGCTCAAGATTTATGAGATGCAGAAGCAGGCCCTCAAGGCCAGATATCAGGAGGGATTGGAATGATAAGCGAAATACTGAGCAATCTGGAGATTGCACAAATTCAGGAGGCTGTCGAGGCCAACCAGAGGCTCGACGGCAGGGGAAACGATGACTTCAGGCCCATCAAGATTGAAACAGGGCTTATTGTGAAGGCCGAAGGCTCGGCACTGGTCACCCTGGGCAGGACCCAGGTCCTGGCAGGGGTCAAGATCAGTGTGGGCGAGCCGTTCAGCGACAGGCCCGATGAAGGGGTGCTTATGGTCGGAGCTGAACTTTCAGCGATGGCCCACAACACTTTTGAAGCGGGCAGGCCGGGCGAGGACGCCATTGAGCTGGCCCGTGTTGTGGACCGAAGCATACGCGAGGCAGGCGTCATCGACGCAAAAAAGCTGTGCATCAAGAAGGGCGAGGCAGTCTGGATAGTCAATATTGATTTCTATCCGCTGAATGCCGACGGCAACCTGTTTGATGCAGGCGCTCTGGCTGCAATGGCCGCTTTGAAGAACGCCAAGATGCCCGTCTACGATGAAAAGGAAGGGACTTTCACCCGGGAGGGCATGAAAGACCCGGTCCCGCTGGAATGCGAGGTTGCCTCTTCGACCTTTGTCAGGATAAATGACAAGATGGTGGTGGACCCCACTATGAATGAAGAGTATGTCTCGACGGCCCGCCTCACAGTCGGCATCCGCGACGGCAACATAGTTGCTCTGCAGAAAGGCGGCAACGGCGGACTGACATCCGAGATGATAGACGATGCCATAAGCCGTGCTGTCAAGCACAGCAAAAAACTCTTAAAGCACATTAAGTAGGTGGATGGATGGGAGACGAAAGGCAGGTCCTGGTCAAGAACGGCGCCCACATAGGGGCGCAGCGCAAGGTCAAGCCCATGGAGAAATTCATCTTCAGGGTCAGGCCAGACGGCTTGTCCATAATAAACGTCCAGCTTATCATAGACCGCATCAAGGTTGCAGCGAGGATGATTGCTTCCGTGGATGCCAAGGACGTGCTGGTGGTCGCCAACAAAGAGCAGGCGTTGACGCCTGCCGGCAGGTTTGCGGACGTCATCGGCGCCGGCTCGGTGATAGGCAGGTTTCTGCCTGGGACCATGACCAACCCGGACCAGGACTATTTCGTCGAGCCCAAACTGGTTTTTGTGGCGGATACATACGGCGACAAGCAGGCCATCGAGGAGGCGTACCAGATGCGCATCCCTGTCATTGCCCTGGCATCAACCAACAACACCTACAACAAGGTCGACCTGGTGGTGCCGTGCAACAACAAAGGCCGGCGCAGTCTGGCGGCGGTCTACTGGATGCTGGCCCAGGAAGTCCTCAAGGCCCGCGGAGAGCTGGGCGGGGACACCGTGTTCCCTGAAAAGCTCGAAGCTTTCATGGACGGCAAGTGATACCTTTTTTTACCTCCTCTGCTTTGTTCCAGTGTGGACGGAGAAACATCAGGGGACAGTTTTTTCGCCTCGGGCTTGAGAAAGTACATGAAGGAAAGCGGAGTGCAGGACTATATTGATGCCATGTTCCGCGGTCTTGAGGAGATGGAGGCTGAACTTGTTGGTAAGCTCGAAACCTTCAGCTGCTTCGATGAAGACATATACAAAAAGGTCGTGGACATCACCAAACCCGTCGTGAAGTATTATTTCAGCAATATCAGCCTCAAAGGCCCCGGCACTCCATCAGAAGAGCTCCTAGAATTCACCCTGAAAAGTTACAAGCATGTTTTGAGGCACCTTTGGAACCACATTTCAAAAAACTCCGGCAACCAGGATTACCTTATGTGGTTTATTGAGGAAACTCCGCGCTTCATAACTGCACTCCGGGGCGACACCATGAAATACTACGACCTCTGCAGAAAGAATTTTGGCATGGACCAGTTCTGCAAGGCATAAAAAGCCCCGGCGCTACTGCTTTGGTGATTCGCGAGCCACAGGCCGTCGGCTTCTACCCCCAGGAAGGGGAGACCCTCAAGAAAATGCTCCGCCAGCTTTTCCGGAGTGCCGACAAGACTGCAGTTCCCGGCAGTTTTTCGGCGGGCGTGGCCCCGCATGCCGGCTACATATACTCCGGCCTGGCCTCGGCCATCCTCTTCAAGAGCCTCCGGCGGGCCGGGCGGATTGTCATCCTCGGGGTGGACCACTTTGCCAACTGCTCCGACATCTGCCTCCACACCTACGACTCGTGGAAGACCCCCCTTGGGGAAGTCAAAGTCTCGCAGGACCTGGCGGAGGAGCTGGCGTCCCGGCTGAATCCGGAGCTGACATGCTCCGCCCAGGAGCACAGCATCGAAGTCCAGCTGCCCTTCCTCCAGTATCTCTGGGGCTCAAAAAACTTTGAGTTTCTTCCGGTCACTGTCCCCGCCGTAAGCCCTGAAAGGCTCCGTGAATTGGGCAGGGCCCTTTCACAGCTCCCGAAGGACATCCCTGTGGTCGCCAGCTCAGACATGACGCACTTCAGGTCCAAGCAGGACGCCATGAGGCTTGATGCGCTGGCCATAGACCGGATAGTGGAGGCGGACCCTGCAGGCCTCCTCTCAACTGTGGAGGAATTCGGCATCAGCATGTGCGGAGTCCACCCTGTTTCCGCCCTGCTGTACTCCCTGCCGAAAAAGGCCCGCGGGAAGCTGCTGGTCTACTACACCTCGGGCGATGTCACCGGCGACACGGGGTCGGTGGTGGGGTATGCTTCAATCGGCTTCGAATAGATTAAATACTCCTGCACCAATCCTTGAATGTCGCTCCCTGCAGATTTTGATTCAAACTACTTCAACAGGATTATTGAAAACCTGAAGGCTTCCCATGAAAAAAATATTGTAAAAGGCTCAAAAGTCCGGTCTGACTTTGCTGGGGACACGCCTGTTTTCTACATAGTCAAGTCCCTTGAGCCCAATGATTTTTCGGTCAGGTATGATGCAGGGGCTTCCGGCGTGGGCGACTGCAGGGGGCTGACGCACTACATTGAGCATCTGATTACAGACAACAAGCCGTTCTCCGGTGTCTCAATAGGGGGGTCTACTAATGCGCACAATTTTCAGATTGACACTTTCATCGATAAGGGGCGGAAGAACATAGAGGCCGATGCCATCAATGACAGCCAGCTTTTCCGGGATCCGGAGTATTCGAGATTTGAGGAGCAGAAGCCGTATATACTTGATGAATTCTACCTGCCGAGCAGGGCATCCAGTTTTGTGGCATATATGGCTTCGTCAGTCCACTTCCCGCTTGGCTCTGAGGCGGATGTCTCTGCATGCAGGCTTGAAGACATAAAAGACAGGGCCAGGGGCTTGAAAAATTACATCAGCCATGTTTCTGTGGTCGGGCACAATGCAAGAAAAATTGTGAATCGGCTGAAAGAGGATGATGGGGCGGGAATTTTTGGGAATGATATTGAGCCCATCAAACTAAGGGATGCCGACCAAGTCTATGTGGGCATCTTGAATGGACAGTGCCACGCAGCGTTCAATATAGGAACCCCCACCGCTTCAGAAACTGTTTCAATAAAATATTTTATTTCTAAAGTTCTTGATGACATAAAGCAGGGGGGAATTTACAATGTCGGTCTTGAATGTGTTGAACCTCACTATTTTGGTGTCAGGGATGGGAAGCCGGTCAGCAACGGAGTTTTGGTTTTTTCAACTTCCCTGGGCAATTTCGATAAAGCCGTAAGAATCGCTGTGAATTCAATGGCCAAGAATATTGAATTCAACTATGTTGACTTTTACAGGGATTTTGTTATAGGTGAAGGGTTGCTCAGCAGAAAAATAAAACTTATTGAAGATATGGGTTTGAAGAGGGGGACGCTTTCAAGCGACTCAATTTTCCCTTTTTACGAGAAGATAACTAATTATGATTATATGGAAGCTTCAGTTGATTCAGTGGTGGACAACTTTTTTTATACTCTTCCGCTTTTTGCTGAGAAACTTGAATCTGCCGGCCGTTATTATGAAGCTGAGATTTATCAATCAAAAGGAAACAATAATAAGAGGCATCCATTTGTTATTGCGTGATTGAAGAGCTGGTGGCTGCCTATGGGCTTTGGGCCGTTTTTGCGACCATGGTCCTGGAATCGGCCATGGTTCCCATCCCGAGCGAAGTGGTGGTCCCGCTGGCAGGCTTCTTTGCATCCCGCGGAGCCTTCGGTCTGTGGACTGTGGTCTGGGTTTCCACTTTCGCCAACCTCATCGGCTCACTTCTGGCATACTACCTCGGGAAGTTTGCACGGCCGTACTTCCCCCACTTTATGGAGGCGCACCTTGAACTTGCGGAGAAGTTTTTCAGGAAGCACGGCAGGTGGGCGGTCCTGACGGGGCGCATGCTCCCGGCCATCCGCACCTTCATGTCCATGCCGGCAGGGATGGCCCATATGCCCATTGTATGGTTTGCAGTCCTTACTTTCCTCGGCTCACTTCCCTGGAACTTTTTGATGGCGTGGCTGGGCTTCACCCTCGGCAGGAACTGGACCCTGGTCCATCATTACGGCAGGTATATCCTTGCCGGCTTGGTGGTGGTCGGCCTGCCGGCTGGCATCTACATCCTCAGGAACGCCCGGAAGCTTGCAGGGAAGCTTTGACTCATACTTTGAAAACCTCATCGCCCGGCCGGACGCGCTCTTCCAGCTTCAGGCCGATTGACTGCCCGGGCCCTGCTTCCTTCACTTTTTCCCCGTTTATCTCCATGGACCCGACTTTCTGTTTGAAGTCTGTGGTGCTCCCTTTAAGGGCGATGGTGTCCCCTTCTGCAATTTTGCCTTCCAGCTCCACAACACCCACCCCAAGCCTGGTAAAATAGTGGGCAATCCTCCCGATTTTTTCCATACAACCATGAACCCTGGAGGTTTTAATGGTTAATTATTGCCATAAACTAATGCGCCGGCCGGGAATTGAACCGAGCTTTACGAAGCTCGACCACGGTGGCTGTCTCGCTTCGCTCGACAGCCAGCTAATTTTTGATAAAGTCCCGCTTCGCGGGGGTTGCGCCGGCCGGGAATTGAACCCGGGCCAGCTGCGTGGCAGGCAACTGTCATACCACTAGACCACCGGCGCCTAACAGTGCTGGGGTTTTAATAGTTAAAAAAGCTTTGCCGTCAGGCGTTGGCTTTATATTCCACAAAAGAAAGAGCTAATGTTGTCCAGGAATGGGGCCGTGGTCTAGACGGTCATGACGTCGCCCTTACAAGGCGGAGGTCCCCGGTTCAAATCCGGGCGGCCCCAGCCGAGCTTTACGAAGCTCGACCACGGTGGCCATCCCTCGTCGCCCGAAAGCTCCTCAGGATAGCCAGCTAATACAGAGATGGCCGTCACGAACGAAGTGAGTGATGGCCACCACGATCAAACGCTGTAGCGTTTGCGGGGGTACCAAAGTCCGGTCAAATGGGCAGGACTTAAGATCCTGTGGCCAGTGCCTCCGAGGGTTCGAATCCCTCCCCCCGCAGCTTTTTAGAAAAAAGTTGCATCAAAAACTGGAGGCGTCGAAATCCGTTGACACTTTGTGCTGCCTCCGGCAGCACCCTTCTGGTCAGCTTATTTTTGGTCGAGCTCGGCCTTGTTTTTTTAATCCTCAATAAGCCATCGTTTTGGTCCTGTGATGTGTTTTGGCCTTGCGCCCCTTGTACCATAAATATGCATCCATATGGGCTGCATGAATATCATAACCTTTTTTGTTCAAACCTTCAATTATTTCCTGGGCAGCCACCAATGAAGCTGCACGTATTGCAACTTCCTCCGGGCTCCCCTTTTCAATCAGCACGCCCCTGTCTATTTTGTCTGCCAACTCCTTGGAATACTTCAAAATCCCCATTGCCCTCAATGCTTCAGGAATCCGGTAATCGGATGCGATTGTGATTCCCCCCATTCCTGAAATTTTTTTTGGGGCTTTTCTTGCAATTAAACCGCCGTATAATAAGATGGGGACCAAATTATTCCGCTTATCGAAGTAGACGGTTTCATCCCCAATATCGACGCAGTCTTCACCGTATGCCTTTGGAAACTCTTCTGCAAGCCTCTTCACAATTTTTGGAGCACTCCATTCACACTCATCCAAGAAATTTTCAAATTCTCCATCATATTTTTCACTGAGCACACGTCCGACTTCATTTAAATTCTCGACGCGCTTTTCCTTCATCTCAAGCTTTACTGCATCTTTGTTCTCATCATTTTTCAGGAAGCCTGTGAACTCATCCAGACTCAAAGTTGCCATGTAGTTTGAGATTTTCTGGAATTTCCGTCCCCCTTCCCCCTTGACTTTGCCTTCTTCCATCAAATCAAGAATCAAGCGGTGCCATGCATCCGCGCGCATTGCACCCCCGTATCCCCATTCTCCTGTATGTTCGCCGTTGTCTTTTGTGAACCAAAACAAAGCATCACCGGAAGCAGCATATGCCTGGTGCTCTATGAACTCCTTGGCGCTGTCCGGATATCCCTGCCAATTCCATCCCGGAATTTCAAAATAGTCGGGATTGTTTTTCAGCTCCTCTGAAAATTTTTCGACCACTTCGGCAAGCTTCCCCCCATTGATTTCGACCAGCTTATTTTCAGCCAAATCCCTGCAATAAATTCTGCAGCTCTTCAAATTCCTCGGTTCAGGCATGCAATACCATCGCTGTAAATTAAAATAAAAATATCTTCAATTTTTGTAGTTACATTCAAAGTTTATTTCAGAAATTCTTCAGCAGGTCCACGAACTCTTCCAGGTCCGCCTCGAATGAGCTCTTGCCCAGCCCCTGCTTGGTCACAAAGCCGAAGGCCTTCTTGGCTTCGGGCACGACGAGGCATGAGCCGACAGTCTCCCCTTCCTTAAGAAAAATTATATTCAGATTCCCGTCAGCTTCCCTGCGGATGCCGACTTCGACGTTGCCACCGACAAACTGCCTGCCCAGTTTTTTCCCAAGAATCCTTATTGCAGTCGGGCCGTCCATCGACATAGAAGCTATGGATGAGGTAGTATATAACCATGCCAGCACCACATGCAAGTGGTGCAACCTATTTGCATCGCCACCGTCCGGTTGCAAAGAGAGCATTTTAAAACCCTGCAGGCTACTCCGCCCATGGAAAAAGCGGATTTCACTGTGGATACTTCTGACTGGAAAGTCTTTTACAAAATGAACTACGACGGGAACAAGGACAGGCTGATTGCTTTTGCAGGCCTGGTTGCCGGAACCTGCGGGCTCGGTGTCGTCAAACTCGAGCCTGCAGCATCAAAAGCTGCAGAGGCTCTTGCGGAGGAGTTTGCCGGGATTGGGGAGCAGCTGGCCGGTATGGCCAAAGCTGTCAGGAAGCACCTGAAACGGCAGGGGCTTGCCAAAAACAAATACATCGAGATGTTCACCCTCCAGCAGGCCCTCCAAATTCTGGGGGCCAAGATCTGCCTCGAGAAAAAGGAAATCAAAAAGACACTGAAAGACATTTAAGTGGGGCGGCTGTTGATAGATATGGGCCCCCTCCTTATGGGCATCCTGGCAGCGGTCCTCGGATTCATGCTGTTTTTCTTCTACATGCTCCTGGGCAGGTCCTTCCTGCGGGTTTTTACTGAGCTTGTGCTTGCAGTCGGCCTGGCATACCTCTTCATGGTCCTGGGCTGGTCGACTTTCATGGCGTATCTGGCTGCGGGCTTGAGTGTGGCCATGATATACTTCATAAAAGCCAATTGAAGCCCTAATCCTATTTTTTGTCGGGCTTTTTCTTGGTCTCCTCTTTCTTCACACCTTCGCCCAGCAGGCCGGCAAGGTTGAGTGTCATAGCCTCATCGCTGGCCTTGTCGACCCCCTGCGGGACCTTTGGGAACACTGCAGGCATTACGATTTTGGTGCTTTGGCCTTGGGCAATCTTCGGCAGGGCGTCCTTGATATACAGATAGCTAAGTGCATTCTTGTCAAGCTTGCTGGCGGCTTCGGCGATGGCTTCAATCATAGTCCGCTGGGCCCGGGCCTGGTACTGGGCGGCGGCCCATTCCTCTTTGCTCTGCCTCCGCAGGTGCATGGCCTGCTGGATGGGCTCCGGGATTCGCAGGTTCTGGACTTCGACATCAATAATGGTGATGCCCCATTCACGGACCATGGGCTCTATTTTCACCTTCACTATGTCGTTGACCTTCTCAATTTCAGAATACAGCTCGTTGAGCGTGAGGTTGCTGGCTATGTCCCTTAAAGCTGCATAAATATAGCCTCTGAGGGTTTCCTTGAAGTCCTTGATTGCGAGGATTGCCTTTTCAGGCTCCTTGATTTTATAGTAGATGATAGTGTCCACTGTGACACGGATTTCGTCGGCGGTGATTATCTCCTGAGGCTCTATGTCCATCTGCTGGACGCGGAAGTCCACCATCGTGGCCTTCTCGAATATGGGGATTATCACCACCCAGCCCGGCCCGGCGATGCGGTGGAAATGCCCAAGCCTGAAGACCGCCAGCCTTTCATATTCGCGGACTTCTGTAATTACCCCGACCGCCCTGAAAATCTGAATAAGTATGATGATGCCGAAGATGGTCAGTATTACTGCAAGATACTGCCTTGATGCGGGCACAAAGAGCAAGGTTACAATTGCCAGAAAAATGATGATGAAGACTGTCTCCATCTCATTTTGGACGACCTTTCGGATTTCCTTTTTGGCAGTCTTCATCGGCACATAAGCTATGGGTGTTGTAAATATAAAAAGCTTGGTTATATCTGATATCGTGGTAAAAATAGGCCTTGAAATTCACCAGCAGCTTGATACACATAAACTCTTCTGCATGTGCCCTTCAAAACTGTCCGACAGGGCAGACTTCAAATTCAGCAGGAGGCTCCGCCCAGTCATCAGTGAGATGGGCCAGCTTGACAGGGCAGCCATCCAGGAGCGCCGCAAAGGCAGGACTGTCGAGTACTGCGCCTGCAGGGCAAACAGCTGTGCGGTGGAATGGGATGAGGAGCCCCCGCACGAGATGAACCGGGAGGCTCTCGAGACGGCCCTCCAATTCTCCAGGCTGATGCATGCCAGGCCTGTGGATGAAATCCAGGTCATGAGGAAAATTTTGATTGACGGTTCTGCAGTCTCCGGCTTCCAGAGGACTGCCTTGGTGGCCACCGGCGGGGAAGTGTCCGGGATTCCAGTCCAGGCGATATGCCTTGAGGAGGATTCCGCCCGCCCGGTGAAGCATCGGGAAGGGCGGGCCGTCTTCAACGTGGACCGCCTCGGCACACCCCTCATTGAAATTGCTACTGCACCAGAAATTGCCAGCGGCGAACAGGCCAAGAAGGTTGCGAAGGCCATAGGGGAGCATCTCCGCATGCTCAAGGTGAAGCGCGGTGTCGGCACCATACGGCAGGACATAAACATTTCGACGCCCGAAGGCGCGAGGGTGGAAATTAAAGGAGTCCAGGATTTGGACCTGATTCCAAAAATTGTTGATTTCGAAATTTCACGGCAACAGCATCTGGCCAAACTTGCGCCCCGTCTCAAAAAAGTAAAATTCACAAAACCGGTTGATGTTTCAAAAGCATTCACAAAAACTGCTTCCAAAATTTTTTCCGGCAAGAAGGTTTATGCTGTTGTGGCTAAGAATGCATCCGGACTCTTTTCACAAAAAATTCACAAAGGAAAACATCTCGGGCGGGAGATTGCTGAATATGTAAAAGCATATGGCTTTGGAGGTTTTATTCACACCGATGAAGATATGAAAAAATACAAAATAGATGCCGAACTGGCCTCCGTAAAAAAGCGACTGAAAGCCACGGACAAAGATTTGGTAATTTTGGCTGCCGGGTCGCCTGAGCCTTTGAACTTGGCGGTTGAAAGAGTGCATCAACTGTCCAATGGGGTGACTGAGGATACCCGCAGGGCCAACCTCGACGGCTCCTCGAGCTTCCTCCGCCCGCTTCCGACAGGCGCCCGCATGTACCCGGAAACTGATGTGCCCCCCATCCGGCCTTTCAGGGTCAAAGACCCGGAGACTCCGGAAAAACGGCTGAAAATGCTGAAGAAAATACTTCCTGAGCAGATTGCTGTGAGGCTCCATACCAGCCCGGACTATTGCATCTTCAGGGATTTGGGTTCTGCGCCGATACTTGGCTTTGTTTTGACCCAGCAGGTTCCCGCCATGCGGCGTGCCGGAAAAAAAGTCACCAGGGAGCACCTGCAGACTCTGCTTAAAGTATATGGCGGTGAAAAAGGGAGTGCGTTGACCGATTTGCTGAACCGGATTGTTTCAGGTGAAAAGATATTGCAAGCCAAGAAAGTCGGCGAATCCGAGGCGAGAGCTTTTGTGAAGCAATTAATTAAGGATAGGAAAGAATACATTCACAAAAACCCCAATGCAGTGAAAGGGTTGATGGGGGTATTCATGAAAAAATTCCGGGGAAAATACCCTGGAAAGCTTGCTGCAAAAATAATCCAAGAAGAGCTCGACAATTTATGAATAAGAATTTGATAAAAATGTTTCCAAGGCGCGAACATCTACAGGAGATTTTGCTTTTAATTTTGGAAGCTCGCCCCCCTCAAGATATTGTTCAATGATTCTTTAATTTTTCATTCACTGCTATCATCTCTCCGCAATCTTCATAAAAAATTTTATCCCCAGTTTTGCCACCTACAATCAAGTAGTCTCTTCCAGGGCCTGCTCCTTTGGAGATTTCCCAGGGTTTCTGTTCAATTTGCTTTTCAATCCTGATGTTGAGGGTGCTGTATTCAATCTGCCCTGGGGAAGTGTAGACTTTCCTCCTTTCTTCCTCCACTATGTCCTGCACCTCTTCGGCTCCAATACAGTCCTTGAGTTCGTTATAAATACGGTCGATTATGCTGGGCATCCAAGCTGGTATCGGGGGCATTAAAGTGGTTTTGTTTTCTATCCTGTGTGGTGACGTTAATTTGCTTCAGATTGGGGCGGCATCATCACGGCTCAGATACCCCAGGTTTCATCAACCCCAAAACTGGCTTTGCCGGTTTAAAACCCTGCCTGCCCGGAAAGTCTTATAATCAGCTGAAAATCTGTTGGTCATGGCCCAAGATGACGGGTATATACCCCCGGAGCTGCGTCCGAAACCGGTATGGAGGAGGCTTCTGAATCTCGCCGTCTTGGCAGGCATAATCTACGGCATATACTACGCATGGCAAACAGGATATCTTTTAAAGGCGCTAGAGTGGCTCATGAGTCAGGATATAATGGTGCTGACCGGCATGGCGGTCGTGGCCCTGATAGCACTGATATTGGGATTGAGAGGGATATAGATGGTCATCAGCAAGCTCAACACATCAAAGAGGTTTGGTGCCAGATATGGGACTAAACTTAAAAGGAAAGTTGACAATATCGAGCGCAATTACAAGGCTAGAAAATACAAATGCCCGAACTGCGCCAGCACTTCAGTCAAGCGTGAGGCGGCAGGCATTTGGAGGTGCAGGAAATGCGGACACAAGTTTGCATCTCATGCTTATAAGGTGGTCTGATGGGTATTTACAGATGTTTCAAATGCGGGAAAAGGGTGGACATTGATTTGAGGTATGAGCGGGTTCGGTGCCCGTTTTGCGGCTACAAAATCCTCGTAAAAATGAGAGCCCCTTCAATAAAAAAAATAAAAGCAAGATGAAAGTGAACGGTGGTATGGATGGAAGAATTAAGCCCCCAGCAGAAGCACGCAATAACCCAGGCCAACATCTATCAACAGCAGCTCCAGATTATGATATCCCAACGGCAGCAGATCGAGCTGCAAATCAAGGAAGCTGAGCTGGCAGTTGAAGAGCTGGAGAAGGAAACTGCCCCGCACGTCTTTAAAGCAATAGGCCCTGCCCTTGTGAAAAAGAAAAGAGAGGATGTGATTGCGGATTTAAAGGAGACAATTGCCAAACTCGATGTTAGATTGAAGAATCTCAAATCGCAGGAGAAAAAACTCAGCGATAAAATTCGTGAATTGAGTTCAAAAGCCAATGCTGGCAAAAAGTGAATGAAATGGTGTTGAAATGGGAGAAGGAGGAGCTATTGAAAGGGCAATTGAAATTCTGAACAAGATTATGGAAGATCCTGCCGTCCCCCGCAACATAAAAAACACCTGCAGAGAAGCTGTGGCCAGACTCAACAAAAGCGGAGAGGCCGAACACATCAGAGCGGGCGCGACTACCTGCATCCTCGATGATTTAAACCAGGACCCCAACCTGCCTTTTTATACCCGCGCCCAGATATGGGAAGTGACAAGCATTCTTGAAACTGTAAAGACGCCAAAGATTAAGTATTAATATTGGCGGAAGACTGAATTTTGTGGTATCATGATAGGCGGATTACTCAAAGCTGGCAAAATCAGGAAGGTCGAAGATGTAGTCGAAGCTCAGATGTCCCATGATGTAAAGAAAAAAATCAAACTCGGCCTGTTGGTCATGGAGAGGTATACTGATGTCGAGAAAGTTTTGGCAAAATTCAGAAAGGCAGATTCTATTTTGATTGTGAAGATATCCGTGCTGAGGGACAGGGATATGAGTGAATTGAAGAAAGCGATAGACAGAATCAAGACGCACTGCAATGTAACTGGTGCCGAGCTGGCAGCTTTGGACGACAATTGGATAGTCTTGGTCCCTCCAATAGTCGAAGTCATCAAATAGATATTCAAGATGATATGTCCTGTTTGCAAACGGCCTTTGAAGGTTGTTGTGAAGGAGCAGTCGGATTTTGTCGGGGGGAGCGTTACCCTGGTTGCCTTAATTTGCAAAGCATGCCCCTACAAAACTCTCGACATACTGCCCAATGAATCCCATCCGCCTGCCCGTTTGGTTTTCCATGTGAGAAGTGAACGCGATTTGAATGTCATTGTGGCCCGGAGCTCGACGGCGACCATTCGGATTCCTGAAATAAAGGCTTCGATAACTCCCGGAACAGCATCTCCGGGCTTCATAACTACGGTTGAAGGGGTGCTGCGCCGGTTCAAGATGCATCTGAAGAGCCCCGAGGCTGAGGCCTGCATTGACAGGCTTCTCAGCGGTGAACCATTCACACTTATTGTCGAAGATCCGAGAGGCAGTAGTGCTATAAATTCACTGAGAGTCGAAACGGAGCCCCTGTGAAGGCTATGTCCGGGACCGCCGAAATATAGCATGCATCATAAGAACGCTTTTAAATCCCAGAAGCTTTACTTCCTGTGGAGGGCCCAGAATACAAGGTTCAAAATGTTGTCGTAACTGGGAAACTGGCATCGTCTTTAAACCTCATAGAGATCAACAATAAAATTGATGAGAGTGTATATGAGCCCGCCAAGTTTCCTGCATTGAGGATCAAGATGTTCGGCGTCGGCTTTTTGTTGTACAGCTCCGGCAATTTTGTCTGCAGTGGCGCGAGGGGGACTGAAGGCGCGCAGGAGAAGGCCAACAAAATTGCAAACCTGTTGCGGGAGAAAGGCATCAAAGTCGAAGATCCAAAGGTAGAAGTGCGAAATATTGTTGTTAGCGTTGATATGAAAAGAAGCCTCCGCCTCCATGAACTTGCTTATGTGATTCCCGATTCCGAATACGACCCTGAAGCCTTCCCCGGCATGAAGCTGAGGAAAGGTTCGACGAGAATCCTGGTTTTCAGGACCGGGAAGGCAATCATCCCAGGGCTCCGGACCATCGAAGAGGTCGAAAGCACAATCGGATGGCTCAGGCGGACTCTTGATTCTGCCGAAAGTGAAGTCGATAATTTCAAAAAACCTTACTGAGTTGAATTTTCCACAGGAAATAAAGGTTGGAAGGTAATATTCAGTTTGCGTCTGCCACCGCCATTCACTTTTCACTTTGTTGTTTGTATTTTCCGAATTTATCCCGCAGCTTGCCGAGCTCCGGTGAAAATTTCTCAAGATTTTTTTCAGCCTCGATTTTTTTTCTCTGGTGCTCCTCCAGCATTTTGGTCATATGCTTTGTAAGGACCTGCTTGCAGTCACCGCATAGATATTCGCCGGACCGGCACTGCTTCCGGAAGTCGATTCCGAACAGGACCTTGAGGTATTTGTAGACTACGCATACGTCAGGGTTGCCGCCCTTTTCCTTCTGCTCCTTGGCCGTCGGCAGACCGCCTGTGAATGCATCCTTGATTTTTTTCTTGATCTGCTGCGGCGTGTCAGATGTAAAAATTGCTGTTTCCGGCCTGCTGGAGCTCATTTTGCCCCCTGTCAGGCCCGGCAGAAACTTGGACAGTATGTCCCCCGGCTTGGCCAGCCCCATCTTTGGTGCGACATCCCGGGTGAGCTTCACAAAAACATCCTGGTCCAGTCCGATTGGGACTATCGTGGGGACTCCCAGTTTTTTGGTTGGATATAAAATATGTGCAGCTTGAATTGCAGGATAAAAGTGAACGCCAACATTTATGTCATCTGTGAATCCGAGGGCGGCTTTCACCGTGCTCAGAGTCATGTGCGACGCAGCCTCAATTGCAAGATTGTAAACCTCCTGCTTCAATGTTGCCAAATCCAGCATGACTTCTGTTTTTTTCGGGTCGAAGCCGATGGCCAGCATATCCAGCAGATTTTCATAGCTCATCTTCAGGACGTGCTCAATCTTCAAGCCTCTTGCCAGAAGTTTTTCATCATCGCTGAACGGCAGGAATACAAAGGCATCGAATTTGTCCTGCAGATATTTCACAAACTTGAAAACCAGGAGATGGCCAATATGCATATTCATGCTCGGGCCCCGCCCCGATATCACTGCGAATCCGTCAGGGTTTGCAAGGATTTTGTCCAGATCCCTGTGTGCAAAGAAAATCTCAGGCACCAGGGGGTGGTCCAGCTTCTTGGCAAGACTGCCGTCTATGAGCGAAGCTCCAAAGTCCTTGACGACTTTTTCATAGTCGACCTGGCTGACTTTTTCCTCGACCTCATAGGCGCCGACTGCCATGGTTTTTTCAGTTCCTTGTGACTTTTATATGTGTAGGTCCGAAAAGAAACACCTATAATTCCAAATCCACATATAACCTGCATGGGCTTTCGAAAGTCTGCCGGAAGCATGGATGAGTGGTTCAGAGTCAAAGCCGAGGAACTCCGCAGGAAATACGACATAGCCCCGGACACCCAAGTTGATACGAGGGACCTCCGCAGGGTTTTTGACGGGGAAGGCATATCTGCGCCGGTCCTGAGGTATGACAACCACTACATGCTCTATCTTGGAGATGATGAAGTCTATGATCCGCTCTATGGAATCAGGATGCTTGATGAGCGTGAGCTTGGGCTGGCGTCCGACGGCGCAGGGATTCAAGGCACCGTCCTTCTGTTTGGCAGGTATGTTGATGCGCTTTTGGAGAAAAGCAGTCAGCTCCCTGCCGAGGACCGGAAGGCGCTGGCGGAAGTCTACAAATACTCCGAAGGCGATGAAGGCGGGGCGGTTTTTGATGCCATATGCACTTCAAAGCATTTTTTTGATACTTTCATAGCATCTTCAATGCCGCCACTCAAGCCCAACGGGCGTGGCAGGAGGATTTTCAACGAAGTAAGGCAGTCGAATCCAACCGACTGCGGACTCTACGCTGTTTTGATGGCAGGGGTGCTCCAAGGGGCATACTCCGGCAAAAGCCAAGATTTATTTACAGTTCGGCATTGATTTTCCCATGCTCAGGACGCATACCTGTGGCGAACTCAAGCTTAAGCACAAGGGCAGGAAGGCGACCCTCTGCGGATGGGTGCACTCCGTCCGGATTATGGGCAGGAAGGCCTTTGTCGACCTTCGGGACAGATACGGAACGACCCAGGTGGTCATGGACGAAAAGCTGAAGGGGGTGATTGCCAAGCTCACCCGCGAATCAGTTATTTTGGTTTCGGGCAAGGTCGCCAAGAGAAAGGAAGCAAATCCAAAGCTGGCGACCGGCGATATTGAATTGGTGGCCGAGACTGCAGTGGTGCTTTCCAAGGCGTCCCCGCTCCCCTTTGAAGTCTTCAAGAAGGACATAAAGACCACCGAGGAAACCCGCCTGAAATACCGCTTCCTCGACCTCCGGCGCCCGGATGCCCAGAGGATAATGGAGTTCCGTTTCCAGGCAGCGAACACTATCCGCAACTACTGCACCCTGAAAGGTTTTGTTGAGCTTGAAACGCCAATGCTCGGCAAGCCGACCCCGGAAGGGGCCCGCGATTTTCTGGTCCCGAGCCGTTCCTTCAAGGGCAGTTTCTGGGCCCTTCCGCAGAGCCCGCAGATTTACAAGCAGCTGCTTATGGTGGCGGGCTTCGACAAGTATTTCCAGATGGCGCGGTGCTTCCGTGATGAGGACCTCAGGTCCGACCGCCAGTACGAGTTTACCCAGATTGATGTGGAGATGAGCTTTGTCAATGATGAGGATGTGATGAAATTTTCAGAAGGCATGATAGCCACCCTCTACGCCCAGCTTTTGGGCATCAAGCTCAAGAAGCCCTTCCCTGTCATGGAATGGCGGGAAGCCATGGACAGATACGGCAGCGACAAGCCGGACCGGAGGTTCGGCATGGAGCTTGTCAACATGACGGACTTTATGCACAAGAGCGGTTTCAGGGTTTTTGAGGAAGCTGTTGAAAAGGGAGGGGTTGTAAAGGGCTTCCTTTACCCGGGCAGGCTCAGCAAGAAGGAGCTTGAAAGCTTTGACCGGATTGCCAGGGAGCACGGCTTTCCCGGAGTGGCATGGACTTTGATTGAAGAAGCCACACTGGCGGGTGGGATTTCGAAGCATATTCTTATTGCCAAGCCCGAGCTCATCAAGCTCGGCGAAGGCACACTTTTCATGCTGGCAGGCGAATGGAGGAGGGTCAGCGAAGCTCTGGGGGCCATGCGTGTATTGGGCGGCGAACTCCTTGGCCTCCGCAAAGGCTTTGACATCCTTTGGGTTGTGAATTTCCCCCTCTTTGAATGGGGGGATGAGCGCCAGGCCCTCCAGCCCGCGCACCATCCATTCACAGCACCGAAGCAGGGCTACGAAAGCAAGCTTGCCGACTGGAAGCGCCTTGACAAGCAGGAGCTCCTTGACATTCCTTCCCGGACCTTCGACCTTGTTATAAACGGCATGGAGATTGGAGGGGGCTCCATCCGTATTACGGACAGGGACCTCCAGCGCAAAGTCTTTGAACTGCTGGAGATTTCAGAGGCAGAGGCCGAGCGCAAATTCGGCATGCTCCTTGAAGCTTTCAAATACGGCGTCCCCCCGCACGGGGGCATTGCCCTTGGATTCGAGCGCCTGCTCCAGGTCATGCTGGGGCGCGACAGTGTTCGGGATGTCATAGCATTCCCGAAAAGCAAGTCGGGCAGGGCCCTCATGGAGGACGCCCCCAGCGAGGCCGATGCGGAACAGTTGAAGGATTTGGGCATCTGAATGCCTTTTAAAGTTTCAAGGCCCGCTTTTTTATGATTGAAGTCACCATACTTGGCACCGGAGCCACCCGCCCCACCCCGCGCAGGTTCACGACTTCCCTGGTGGTCCGCCACGAGGGGGAGGTCTTCCTCTTTGACTGCGGGGAAGGGGTCCAAATCCGGCTGGGCCAGAGCGGTTTCAGCCTGATGAAAATAGATAAAATTTTCATCACGCATTTCCACGGCGACCATATCCTCGGCCTGCCGGGCATACTTTTCAGCATGGCCAAAAACGAGAGGAAGCATCCCGTCAATATTTACGGGCCCGCTGGACTTGAAAGGATAGTGAACGGACTCCTCAGCCTGGGCTTCGGCCGTATACCATTTGAAGTGAATGTGCATGAGGTGCATCCCGGCCAGTCAATAACAGGCGAGACATCGAACAAGAGGGGCACGGAGTATGTTATTGACACTTTCAAAACGCGCCATACCAAGGCATCTATCGGCTACATCTTCCGCGAGAAAGGATATGCGAATGTGAATAAACAGAAGATGAAGGATGAAGGTGTAAAGCCCAATCCAAAATTTGCAGAGCTCAAGAAGGGCAGGCAGGTCGAGATAGACGGGAGGATTTTCAAGCCTGAAGACTGGCTCATCGAGATGCCCGGTGCTTCGGTTGCATACACAGGGGACACCATGAAGGACCCCGGCGTGGTTGAAGCTGTCCGGGGGGTTGATGTCCTTGTCCACGAGGCCACCTTCATTGAGGAAGACAGGGGGAAGTTTGACTGGGGGCACAGCTCCGCCAGGGATGCTGCGGAGGTGGCAGGTGAGGCGGAAGCTAAACATCTTTACCTCATTCACTTTTCCCACAGATACAAGACTGTCAGGCCCCTGCTGCTGGAAGCCCGGCAGATTTTCAAGAATTCTTATATAGCCGAAGACCTTCATGGATTTGTGCTGAAAAAGGGCAGTTTTGCCCAGTTCAAGCCGAAGGGACGTGTCTGAGTGAAGAAATTAATCAAAGACCTGGCGTGGGCTTTTTGTGTTGCCATGGCGCTCCGGCTCATCTTTGGTTTTGTCCTGGGAAGCAGATACCCCTTTGTGGCAGTCATGTCGGCGAGCATGACCCATGATGACAGTGCACCCAACAACTATTATTTATGGATGGCCAAGCACGGATTCACAGCCCAGGACATTGCGGATATGCCTTTCCCCAACGGCTTCAACAAAGGGGATGCTTTGATTCTGGCAGGGACCAAGCATGTGGCGGTCGGCGATGTGGTGCTCTACATAAATCCGGAGCTGGGTTATCCCATAATCCACAGGGTCGTGAATATAACCGATGACGGCTACGTAATCAAAGGCGACAGGAATCCGGCGCAGGACCCTTGGGTGGTGAAGCAGGAGTGGCTGAAGGGCAGAGCCATACTCAGGATACCCCTCCTCGGCTGGATAAGGGTGGTGCCGACTGAGCTGGTGTACAGGTTCTCGAACACTTACCCCTTATGACTCAGATGATTTCGATGTGGAAACCATCGTCTTTGATTTTTGCGAATTCCGTATTTTTGGTCACCAGCGTCAGGCCGTGGTGCTTGGTCTGGGCCAGCGAGACCAAAGCTTCAAAGGAGTAATCCATCCCCGATTCCTTTACTTTCTTGATGAGCTCTGCAACATGGATGGCGTCGTCCTTGCTGAAGTCCAGGATGTTCAGGTTGTTCAGCAGCAACCTCAGCTTTGCATTCTTCTTTTTTTTCAGCGCCCCCGCCCCCAGGAGCTCCGCCATCTGCAGGCTTCCGGTGTAGAAGTCAACCGAATCCTCAATAATCTTGAGGACGGCCCCGTCCCCCTCCAGCAGGGCCAGCAGGGATGAAACATCAAAATAAACGGCTCTTGGCAACTCTTTTCACCTCCAGTATGAATTTCCCTAGGTCCTTTTTTTCCTTGGCATCAATGCATCCAAAGAGCTTCCGGAGGTTCCGCCTCTTCTTCTCGACGGATTCTGAAAAAAGCTGGTCTATGACCCCAGAAAAGCTCTTTTTACCCTTTATTGTGGACAACCTATTATATACCTCGTCCCCAATCATTATATTCTTCATGCTCAATATATTTGGATAATATATTTAAAGTTTGTGTGCCACCTATAAAAAAAGGTTCGACATCTGTTTTTGCTTCTTTTGTAATACAAAGTATTACTTCCTTTAAAAGCAAGACCACATTCCAGTTACAAACATCCGAAAAAGCAGCCGGAAACTCGTGTTTTCCTTTAAAAGCGGAGCGAAAAGAGTTTTATACTAGGATTCAAGGATAGACTATGTAAGAGGGTTCGCCGTTGAGTCTGACGTAGTCGGACGCGACAGGTGTCGAACCCGAAAACCTATAAACTAAAATAGGAGGGAAAAACTATGCAAGAAATAAAAAACAAAATTAGGGTTGCGGCAGCAGCTCTGGCCGGTGGCCTCATGTTGGGTGCTACCATGGCTGGTGCTTTTGCAGCAAACCTCGGCGAACTGCCTGCGCCTTTCGTTGTGAACAACAACATGGCAGGGCAGATCGTAGTTGGTGCAAGTGCTACAGTGCCTGACGTAATTGCAGCGGCTCAGATCTCCGCAGCTTTGGGACAGTACATGGTGAGTGCAAGCTCATCC
>CAZJUS010000005.1:0-36305 GCA_964549355.1 Candidatus Undinarchaeota archaeon
TATTGCCCTGCTTTATTTACCCACAAAGTTCCGTTTGATTCCACGTTGATGCTTCGGTCGGTGTCCAGAATTTCGATGACCAAGGGAGTATATCCGCTGGACCTGTTCACAAAACTGAGGTTGCCTGAGAAGTAAGAAGATGCCGTGTCATCTTTTTCTATTGTAGGTCCAGAAACTACGGTGGTGTTGTATTTGTTCGTGCCATCATCAATCTGCCATAAAAATTCTGCAGTTCCTTGCTCCCCGCAAGTGAATGAATTTACGTCAACCGAACAATTACCTACAGTTGGAATTCCTGCAGTTCCTGTCAATGTGTCTGTATCTTTATACACAAACCCTGTGCTTGTGTTTACGAATAATTTACATTCTATTGTGTCGCCTTCAGTATCATTCACAGTTACATTGAACTGGAAGGTTTCCCCCCACCCTCCTAAGGTTGGGCTGACTCTTGATTTGGTGTAATTAGTGTCAAGATTTTCAAGCCAGAATTGATTCATATGGCTGGTGGTGTTTGGATGATATGAACCCTTGTCGCTGTAAATTATAATTGTATAATTGCCTTCAGGTTTGCCTGTGCTGTCCCAAGTGCAGTTATACCATCCTGAAGCCTCGTTGTTGACCGGCGTGCATCCATATTCTGTTTCTGTCTGGTTGTGCTTCATGGTTATTGTAAGTGATGAGGTGTCATTCACAAGACCCTCATTTGAACAATCTGTGCTGACATTAAGCCGCGTAAGAATGCCATCTGTGACATTGAAACTGCTTCCAGGTACAGGAACTTCAAGATTGTTTTTGAGTTGCCCTATGATTGAATATGTGCTGGTACCCATGTCCGTTGTTTTGTAGCATGCATTGCCGTGCATTGAAACGTACCAGAGCTGGATGCCTGTCGTGTACAGGCAGTCCGGGGCATGGTCATATGATATCTGTCCTGTTGTGTTTGTGGTTTTGTTGTGTCCATCATCGAAATCAGTGGAGTCGGTTGTGAAATAGAAGGTGCCATTCAAATCCGCCCCGACAAGCGAACCATAATCCGTATCGTTTATACTGACTATGAATTTAAATGAAACAGGGCCTTCACGGTCGATGCTGGCGCCTTGCCCTGCCTCAATTATGAACCCAAGGTCGTCCTGTTCAAGGGTTATCGGTGAGCCCGAAATTTCATCTGTGAATCCATTTGAATCATTTGCTATAAATTTATAATATGTAGTTGGCCCGTCGAAATAATCCTGGCAATCAAACACATGATGGAAAGTTACATTTACGAAAACAGTGCTTTGCATTGTCTGCCAATCAATCAGCTTCCACGGGCCGCTCGATGAGTTGGAATACCACAAACTGACATTGGTTACGTCATTTTCAACATCTCTGGCTTCGACTTTGAAAGTGTAGTTGTGCCCCCATCCGTCAGCATCAGTATCCGCCCATGGATTTCGCAATTCAGTTCCAGAGCCCAGGTAGAAGGCATTCACTTTTTTAAGGTAATGGTCAAAGTAATATTGTTTAGAGGAGTTGATTGTTATATTATACCACCCAAGTGCTGCACCTGTGGTGTCCCATGTTGAATTGTATGTACCATTCACAAGGTCGTTGGCAGGGTCCGGACTCGGTATGAAGGTGGTGCCTTCCCGTTTGATTCTGAATCGTACTGTTGCTCCAGTTACATTTTCGCATTCATCTACAACATCCCCGTAAATATCCAGAGGCGTATCTCTTACAATTTTAGTCCCGTTGGGGATATTGACTGCGCCCCACAAAACTGTGTAGATGGTCAGATTGAATTCTGAAGAATTGCCTGCATAATAAAAGCTACTTTCGTCGTTTCCCCCTTTCCATTTTTGTATGCCGGTATAGTATACGCAGTCCGGCTTGAAACTTGTATTTAGATAACTGCCTGTTTCTGTCGTTGCCGGGATCTTCGGCCCCCATTTCGAACCATTGGTAGTCACCCAAAAGCCACCATCCAATCCTTGTCCTATTGGGGCACCGGAAACGGCATCTTTAATCACCAAAGTCAGCAGTGTGCTGTTGTCGCCGTATCTTGTAACATTGCTGTAATTGCCTCTGTAATACTCGACAATCGTACTCCTTTTAGTTACATTGAGGTTGTGTATTGAAGTATTATACGCCAAATCCCCATCATCTGCACTTATGTACCACTCCCATTCACCAATCTCAGTTTGAGTGTATGTCCTCAAGAAGGTTTTGGTTGTATTTATGCAGTCATTGCAATATTGGGTTTCAACTTCAGACCATTCTGTTGAAGGCTTCTTTCGATGCCAAAGTTTGAGTGTTACAAAATCATCATCATCTGTGACATTCACTTTAAAAGTATATTGGCTACCCCAATATGTTGAAGTTGGATTCACAAATTCTCCGGAAAGCACAGGCACAACTTCATGGAAAAATGCATTATTCTTTATGTACGACGCATTATTGTAATACTGGCGAGTTGAATTCATGCCAACCCAATACCATCCACCAGGGCTTGTTGTAATGTTCCATGTGCAGTTATACCATCCGGTGCCTTCATTGTTTACAGGAGTGCAGGGATTCGAAAATGATGCGTGAGTTACATTGAAATTCACCACGGCATCATTCACAGTTGGAGTTCCACATTCATCTGTAACATTGGCACGTACAGTGATATTCTCATTGTTGTAGTATGTCTCCCCTGCTGGCTGTTCAACTTCAAGGGTGAGGTAGCCCATTATGGTAGTTGTCAGTTGCAAGCTTGAGTTGGCATCTTTGTAGCATGAATTCCCGAAAGTCCCTGCTTTCCAGTTTTGGATGCCGACTTTGTATACGCAGTTGGGCGTGAACGTTATGTTTGTGTATGTGTTGTTGGTATCGGAGTCTATTGCCGGCCCCCAACTCGAGCCGTCCGTGGTCACCCAAAATTTGGTTGTTTTCCCATCCGGCAGATAAGTAGCGTTATCGGGGTCGTAAACTCTTATTTTCAGCAGTTTATCCTGCCAACGGTTTACAACCGAATCGTTTCCTGTTGAAAGCCCCTCATACAAAAATTCAACATCATCTTTATCCACTGTGAAGTTCCACCCAATCCTGTCTGTTGAATTGTGAGCATCAGTGGCATTGAACTTGAAATATTGAGTGCCTTTGTCTGAACAAGTGAAAGCATCGTAATAGAAAGACAATTGTGTTACGGCACCGCAGTCATAACATGTTTGTGAATTTATATACGTCCAAGTTGAATTGTCTGGGCTCATCCAGAATGAAACATTCACATCGTTGGCGTTTTTGTCGCTGGCATTAACTAAGAAAGTGAAATTTTCACCCCAGCCACCATCATCCTCATATACGAAAGTTTCATTTTCCAATTTTGGAGGCACCCACAGTTGGATTATTCTGAAACTATCATTCTTACGATAATACCCATCGTTGTAAAGCTGAACGTCTGATGCAGTTATGTTTACGTCATACCAACCTTCATCAGCATAAGTTGCATTGAATTCACAAACTTGTGTCCCGTTTTGATAATCTGTCTTGTTTTTGCAATGATAATACGTTCCGAATCCGGCACTTATTATTGTGAAGTTTGCAGTCGCATTGAGATAGTGCAGACTGCATTCGTCCTGTATATTTGCAGTTATGTTCACAGATAGAGTGGTAGTTCTATTGTATTCCGTTCCATTCGGAGCCGTGATGACGGGGGAAAGATGTCCATAGATTGTAACATTGAAATTATCTGTCTGGAAATCTTTGTAGCAAGTATCGAATGATGTCTTGCCGTGCCATTCCTGCTTGCCGACCTCGTATGAACAACTGGGGGCAAAGTAGTAAGTAACCTGCCCTGATGAGTTGGTTTCATTCAAACCATCTTCCAGAAAAGCGCTTCCGTTGTACACTGAAAACCTTATTTTTGGGGATTCGTAAGCTGGTGAATATGCTGGGGCGAGTTTATCTGTGTCATTTACAAAAAGTACAAAAGGCGTTTCTCCCGTGCTTCGATTGACAATACTCTCGTTTCCTTTAATGTATGAAATGACAATATCGTCTTTTTCAACAAAATGAGTTTTTTCTGTTGTGTTTGCAAGTGTTCCTGAAACGCCGGGTTCACTTGCGTTGAATTTGTAATAAAGTAGCTTTGAAGCCTCTCCACAGGTATAAACTCGAGTGAAATTCACCAATTTATTAACAGGAGTAGGTATTGTTTTACATTCCGTTACTTGATACTGTCCTCCAGCTGAGAATTTTTCAAGCAAACAAACTTGCACGTCATTGTAGTGGTCAACAACTACGGTGAAATTATGGACTTCCCCCCAACTTCCATCGTCCGGATATTCAACTTGTGGGGAACTTAAATCTACAGGGGTTATTTGGAAGAAATTATTTTTGTAGGTTTTTACATCTTCCCAATAATAGTTTCGTGAGGCATTCACAGTGATGTTGAACCAACCGCCTTTGAAGGTGGATGTGTTGACTTCACAAAGATAATCTGTTCCATTGAAATTGGCGTATCCTGAATTGGGGCATCTGTATGTGTCACCCGTTCGTGTGTTTGTAAGGTTGAACCATACATTTGCGTCTTCGATTGTCTGCTGGCAATCGTCTTGCACCTCTGCAGTTAGGTTGAAAACATCCCCTTGTGTGAAATTGGTAGCGCCGTCCGGATAGATTAAACTTACATTCAGATTTCCAATAACTCTTACTGTGAATTCAACAGATGAGTTGTCTGCATAGCAACTCTCTCCGCTGAAATTAGCTTTCCACAGCAGGTTTCCTACTGGATATGTGCATTCTGGGTTGTAATCATGATAATAATTCTTTCCGCTGCTATTGAGCGTGGATGTTGTTTCTGTTCCATTTATCCAGAATTTGACATTTGTATCGAGTATGTCCGTTCTATTCACACCTAAAATATAGTCGTAGAGCCGGACAGCGAATCGTGTAGAAGTATCAGGGTTTTCATTGCTCCGGTTAAGAGTCGTTCCGTTGCCCTGCAAATGCATAATCCATATTGGTTCTTTGGTAACGTTGAATTCTATTGGCGCCGTTTCATTCCAATATCCCGATGGATCTGTTGCATTCACTTTGAAATACCATGTTGCAACATCATTTGGTGCAGGGCAACTGAAAGTCCTTTCGTGGTAAATGCGATAATTGTTGGTGTTGTTTTGCGAATCTGTGAATTCATCATTCCACGAACCTGCTTGTCCCTTCTTGAGCCAAAACTTCACGGTTACTGTATCATTATCCTGGTCAGTTACATACGAAGTCAGGTTGAAAGGACTCATGCCCCACGGTGCCGAAGGTGCCTTGTCCACACTTGCATTCACATCTGGCACTGTTGCATAGTAAAATGCATTCTCGATTGCTGTAATATTGTCCCAGTGAAGTGTTTTATTTGAGAACATAGTTATGTTATACCAGCGGAGGGGCGCGCTTTCTGATTCGACTGGAAAATCACACTGATAATAATTGCCGACAGGAGTGGCCTGGCATTTATATGTGTAAGGCCCGTTCGTCAGGTTGAAGTAGACAGTCGCCGTGCTTAATATGTTACCGCAGTCATTTTTGACCTGCCCCTCGATTAAGACTGAGGAATTGTACTCCCTGCTGACATTCTCCCCAATTAGTTTGATTATTGTATTGCTTAGACTGCCTTTTAGCGTAAAATTCCAGACTGCGCTTGAATTGTCTTTTATGTAAGCGTCGCCTGTGGTTGCAGTATACCAACTGTGGTTGCCCAAATAGTATTTGCTCTGGTCTGCACACCAGTCTGCATTGGCCACAGTCCTGTTGAGCCAACCCTTGCTTGAAGACAGGGGTGAAGGGCTACTTTCGAAAGTGTTTTGGTCGAATATTGAGATGTACGTCTTTCCTATTGTTCCGTCAGGATGCGTTTCATTGTCTGTGTCATAAATACGGGTTGCAAAAACATACGATGCGCTTCTGTTGACAATTTCACTTTCTGCCGGCCGGTATTGCGTCAGTGTGACGTCGTCCCTTTCAACATTGTAAATGAACCCGTCAATTGAATTGTTTCCGTCATCATTGGTGGAGTTGAATTTGAATTCCCATGTGTTTATGTCTGTTGGCAGATAGTCGTATGTGAAGTTGATCTGTGTCCAGGGCAGACAATCTACACATGTTGTGTTGTCTATGAGCGACCACTCTTGTCCTACTATTTTGTGCCACGCCCAGACTGAAATGTTCCTTCCGAAGCGATCCCTCGTCCAAACTGAAAAGGTGAAATTTTCGCCCCATCCTCCTGCGGTAATTGAGTTGTTGCCGTTTATGTATAGCGAGGTATTCTGCATCAGCGGGACATAATCATAAATTTTCGAAACTGTGAATGCTTTTTCGGTTTCATTGAAAATTGTTCCGTATCCCCAAGTGTAGTATATTCGGGTGATGTTGAGGAAGGTTTGTGGATTATTTAAAGCACTTGAATGTGAATAGAGTTGTATATATTTGTTGGGCTCTGTGAATGATTCTGATTCAGCATCTGACAAGACGAAGTATGTTGAACTGTTCATTTCAATATTATCCCAGAAATAGTTCTCAAAAAACAAGTATGGTTCAGAATCATTTATCACATCCAAATATTTTACAAAAAGTTCCGAGATGCTGGTGTTCTCGCCAGAAGAGTTGTACGTTAAATTTATACCGCCTGAAACAACTCTCTGGTAGGGCATGTTCGGCTCCTGGAGTGTGTGCGGGAAGCTGCTTGTGCATGTCTCTCCTGAGCAGGAATATCCCGGGAAATCTTCGTAGCTCGATGTGGTGTATGTATCATTTATACCGAAAGGCTCAAAGATAATTGGGCCTAGGGAAGTGCAGTTTATTGTGAAATTCAGATATCTTTTCTCCCTTTTTCCCAGTCCGCTCAAATTCCATGCCAGGATGTTCCCCTGGTTTGAGCCGTTCCAAATTTGCGTAACAGTACAATTATCCGGCACCGGCAGATAAATGGTCCAATTATTTGCAGTGGCGTCTCCAATGTTTACTGTTAGGATGCTCATGTTGTATTCATAGTTGGGCATAAAGCTCTGAGGCTCTGCCCACGGAAACTCTTCCCTTTGCCAGACAACAGCATCATATTCGAGATGGCTTTCCCCTGTGTAGTTGCTAGTCCTCAACTCGTCGAATTTTCGGGGCTCTGTCAAGTTGACATCCTCATATGCCAGACTCCATTGCGCATTTCCCAGATTGCCTACGAGCGGAGGGGCTTTAACTTGGTAGTCTGCAATAAGATAATCCCCTGCATCTATTGAAGGCAGGACCCATGTCATCTTGTTGTTTTCCAGATCCATTTCAGTCGATATTGCTGTGCCCCCCTTGATTGTTGGATTGGCAGGCGTCCAGCCAGGCTTCAAAGTTTCAACGAGTGTCACTGTTCCATTCACAGCCTTGCACCCTTTGTTGTAGAGCACTATTTGGCTTTCAAAGACAGCGCCGGGGGAGACAACTCCTGGAGTTTCTCTTGTTATTTGAATCACTGACTGATTTGCATTTGAAATATTGAGCTGGTATGTTCTGGTTATATTATACGTCAAATCACTGTATGAAATTTTGACACTTATGTTTGCAGTAATGTTTTGTGGGGTGTCGGGAGGAATTATTGTGAACAGATTATCAATTTCACTTTCGCTTCTTACAACATTGGTTGTCCGGTATGCGGGGGACACCTGCCACCCGCTCGGCAGAGCAACAGTAACATTTATGACTTTATATGAATCTTCCTGGATGTTTCGTAGTTCAACATTCCATTCTTCTGATATATTGAAGCAGGTATGCGGATTATAATAAACATAAATTGTTTCAACGTCATTGAAAAATCTTATTTTCCTTTCATCTTCTTCATTTACATCAACCAGTCTTGCTTTCGCCCAGAGGCGTTTTTCCGGGACGGTTGACAGATTAACTTTGAAATTCACAGTCTCATTTCCATGGGCACTTATATTCACAAAACTACTGTTAGTGTAATATATTGTGGTTCCATTCAGGGCAGTAATGTTCAGCTGGAGTTTGGTGTTGTTTTCATCTTGGCTGCTGGGGTTTGCAACTATGATTGGGACATCTACATAGCCTTCTTCATCATGCCTTATGAAATTTATGTCCAAAATTTTTAGATGCTTCTGCACATATACAGTGGCATTGAAGTGGTCTATGAGGACAGGCACTTCTCCGCCATTGAACAAAATAACCCCGCACTCCCCTCTCTCTCCAAAAATATTGATATTTGGATCAACCATACGGAAAGATTTCAAAGTTAAATTTTCCGGGACAGTAACCAATGAAGCATAAGGCATCCACCTTTCAGAAAATACTTTCAGGTGCAAGTGCCCCGTTCCATTTAAAGCCTCCCAGTATGCATTCAATTCACTGTTTCTTATATTGACTGCACCGCACTCCCAAGTTACCAGCATTTCTTCACCCGGATTGAGTGTTGCTTCAGTGCTCGTGTTTTCGTAGTCCTCCCCGAGGGTCCCATTCAAACCGCAGATTTTTTCAGACACGTCTTCGTTAGTTAGCAAATTCACTGCCCTGAATGGGCACTCCAGATCAAGGAATTCATAGACGCTGACGTTGATGGAGTTGTTTGCAGTATAAAAATTGGCAGGGGGTATTTCGTCTGTTGTGTTGGCCGTAAAATTGAGAGTTTCCGTGAACATCTTTTCTGCAATGTCTGTAACATTGACATCCCAATGTACATAAGTGTAGTTGGATCCGCCGATATCTGCCCTTATTTTGCCTAAGTATTGATTTGAGGAGGGCAGTTCAGGCCAAGGAGTCTTAAGGGTGATATTCGTGGCGGTTGCATTCCTATCCTTCACATACAAAGTTGCATTTACTCCAAACAGCTTGTTTTGGAAAACCTCACTAGGAGCATAAACGTCAGTTATTTCGAATTCAGGACACTTCATATCCAAAAACACTGTGAATTCTTCGGAAAGAGAAGATTTGTAGCAGGCATCTGTAGTCTCCACCTGCACCCTCCATTTCTGCCATCCCGGGTCATACTTGCATGAGGCATAAAATTCATAATTGATGCTCCCTGTTGAATTTGTTTCCGAGAAGCTTTCTTCAGTGAGCCATATGTTGCTGTTATTCAAACTAACATCAATGCGTCCATTTGCAGTCGGCGAGGTTATGACTGCCCCCTTGTCTGTATCATTGAGTAAAATTCTGAACCAAGTAGGACTCACTTTAGTGGCGGTTGTTTCGTTACCGCCCTGATGAATCAAAGCAACATCATCTTTTTCGATTGTGAACAAATCATCGGTCAGGAAATCCTGTGCTTGGGATTCATATGTAGAGCCCTCAGTGTCAGTAGCATTTATTTTGAACTGCCATGATGTTGTGCTGACAGCAGAGCAAGTGTATGATGCTGTCCAATTCACCGTTGTGTTTGCACAATCGTTGCAAGTCTTGGTCCCGACAAGCTCCCATTCAGGATGTACGACAGTATTCCTCTGCCACAAGTATAGGGTGTCTGTATCCCCCTGGTCCGTGACATTCACAATGAAAGTCCTGTTCAAACTCCATCCATCCGACTCCGGAGTAACTTGGATGTTGTAGAGTTTTGGAGCAACCCGGATGTATATATTGTTAGTTATCTGGTGGAAATTGCTGTTAGAGCCTGTTTTGTTGACCTCCATGGTTACATTGTACCAGCCCCCCATTCCAGAAGTGCCGACGGTGCAGTTGTAGACGCCCGGGCTTTCTTCTTCCGCATACCCTGAAGCAGGGCAGTAGAATGGTCCTCCGAAGCCATCCATTCTAAATCTCACGCTCGCGCCCGTGGTATTTTGGAGGCAGTCATCCGTTACATTTCCTCGGAAAACAATATCATCACCTTGAGTAAAGTTTTGGTATTTTGGAGAAATTATATGTGGATCAAGGTCCCCTATAATTTTTATCCAGAACTGTTCACTTTCTACATCTTTATACGAAGTTGAATTGGTAACATTCACTTTCCAATATTGTTGCCCCGATGAATAATTACAATTTGGATCGAAATCAAAATAGTAGTGTGTTGCATTTTTGCTCTCCGCTTCTTCTCTCCACAAAGAACCATTGTAAATTAAAGTGAATAATTTTGTTGTTTCATTGATGCTTGTTGTATAGCTTTCATAGTCTTGGTCATAGACACGGACCGCAAGAAGCACACTTCCCGATGAACGATTCACTTCTGTGTTGTTTCCAATTACATTCATAAACGCAACATCATCTTTTTCAACTCCAAATGAAATTTTTCCTGTGGTGTTTGTGAATCCTGATGTATCTGAGGCATTTATAGTATAATTCCATGCGCCGACCTCGCTTTCTGTGAAGTTTCGCTGAAACTGCAGTTGGTCGTTGTTGCAAGGACTGCATGTTTGGGTGGAATTCAGCTCCCAGCTTCCGTCCGGATGCTGAAGCCAGAAGAAAACAGTTACAGTGTTGTTGTCGTCATCTGTCACATTGATGGTGAAGTTGAAGGGACTCCTGCCCCATCCGTCAGAGCTTGGCGAAGCGAGAGGGGCGTCGAGCATGGGCACACTGGCCAGGAAAAAGGCGTTTTCAAGCGTTTTGGTCCCGTTCCAATAGTACTGCTTGCTTGAAGTCATTGTTGCATTGTACCAGCCCAGGGGGGCGGATGTAGACATGCCATGTGTGGTATAGTATGTCCCCCTTCCTCCGTCATAAAAGACTTGCAACTCTTCGGAATACCCATTGTGCTCCAACCTGAAATAGGTCGTTGGGTCTGTCAAGGTTGCTCCGCAATCATCTGAGATGGTGCCTTCGAGTTCAATATTTTGCGACTTTGTGAAGTTGGTGGAGGTATCAGGTTTCAGCATCGTGTTGTTTAATTGCCCGTAAAGTGTGAATGGAAGTGCATTGTATGGAGGAGGTTGCAGATATGTGTCTTTATAATATGTTGCAGTTTTTACCGCACCTCTCCAGTAATTTTGTCCCAAATAAAAGAAATCTTGGCACCATTTTGCTCCAGTAGGTTCCATCAACAGTTTTGAGTATCCCTGTGAATCTATAACAGGTGAAGTAAAGAAGAAGGCATAGCTTTCATTGTTTCCAAACTTGCTTATTTCAATATATGCTTCTTGGTCCTGCAACAGAGTGCCTAACGTTCCGTTATCAATATCATTCACTTGAAAAGTGAAATTGTACGGTTGGCTTCTGTTGATTATCATATTCCATTCAGGTGTGATATTCAGCAGGCTTACATCATCTTCTTCAATAGTGTAAACGTTGCCGGAAAGCTCACTGTCGCCGTCCGCATTGCTGGCGTTGAATTTAAATTCCCATCCTCCTATGTCGTCCGGCTGGTAGTCCCAGGTGAAATTGACCTGCTTCCAGTCAGATGCCCAGGGAACCAGAGTGCTGTTAATCAAGCTCCAGATCGGGCCTGATTTGTGCCAAGCATATACTGTGATGTTCCTCCCGAAGCGGTCTTGGGTTTCAACCGAGAAAGTGTAATTTTCACCCCAGCCCCCTACTGTTTTGCTGGCGTTGTCCCCTATGAAAAGCCGGATGTTCTGGAGCCTGGGGGCATAATAATACACTTTGCTGTTCAAGTACAACTTTTGACTTTCTATAAACTGTTTTCCGTATCTCCAAGTGTAGTTGAACTGGCTGATGCTTATGTTGGCAAATTTGTTTTTTTCACCGTCGGTGTGGGCAAAAAGCTCAATATACCGGCTGGTGCTTTCGAACTGGCTTGGGTTCGTGTAGTAAACTAAGGTTTGGCCGGAATCGGTTGGGGTTAAGGTCTGATTCTGCCATAGGATTTTGTAGTCGCCGTTGTCGTCCTTCATCCGGATTCCGAATTCTGAAATTGTGGTGTTCTGGGTGGTGGCCTTCTGATGGAATGAAATGTTTACTTCCGTTAGTTGTTGGTAATCTTCAGCAGGATTGCTGAACGGGTAATTATATTCATATGTGCACGTTTCGCCTGTGCACTCGAGATTCGGAGAGTCAGAATATGAAACATAACCTATTGTATTCCGGGTTGCGTTTACAGTGAACGAGACATCCTCTGTGGTTGAACAATTCAGAGTGAAATTATAGTATTCTCTTTGTCTGGAACCAAGTCCAGTTAAATTCCAGTGAATGTGTTGGCCGTTCACACTTCCATTCTGGAATACTTTAAGTATTTCGCATCCTTCTGCAATGTAGGCATTAATGGTCCAGTTGTATGCTGTTGTGTCCCCAACATTTCTTGGAATGAGTGTAATATTGTAAGGTTCGTTCAGCTGGATGCTCCGGGTTTCAGGCCATGGGAAATCCTGATACTGGTTTGCGACAACATCAAATTCAAAGTGGGACTCTCCTGCATAACTGGCAGTATGGACTTTGTATTTTTCCGGTTCTTTAATTGTCCTGCCGTCGAAGGACACATTCCAGAACATGGTCCCGACTTCGTCAGTCCCCGGCGGAGACTTTACCTGATAGTTCAGCACCGCATATTTGTCGACACCAATCTCACCCAGCACAATGTCAATCCTGTTTAATTCCAGATCCGCGTTGGACGAAACCAGTTCTATATCGCCTTCAAGTGACGGGTTGGCGGGCGTCCATCCCGGCTTGACGACTTCTGAGATTACTGCTCCCGTGGCTGCTGCACAGCCCTTGTTGTGGATTATCAAAGCTGATTCGAATACTTTTGTGGGCGAGATCATGCCCGGAGTCTCCCTTAGAATTTCTATGATAGGCTGGTTTCCGTTGAAGAAATATGCGGGTATTTTCTTGAACCCTTGCTTGTGGGGCAGAGTATAGTTGACTGTTACATTCAAGGTTACATTTTCAGTGGACGGTGAAGATGTTACATTGAATTCTATATCTTTAGATTGGCCCGCTCCAAGTGTGAATGCAACGTAGGATTGTTCGAAGCTCCATCCTGCCGGCACTTCCATGCTTACATTGTAGTCCACAGCATCCTTGAAGTTGTTGTAAATGGTGACATAAACAGTTTCATTGGTATCCGGACAGGTGTAGTTAATGTAATATTCTGTGTGATTCAAGGTTTGAATTGTGAATGTTTCTGACCGGGACCACGATTCTCCTTCATTGTAAAGTGTTGTTGTTATTTCGTAATCTCCTGCAACCCAAGTACTCGTATTGATGTTGGTTACTTTGTATTCTTTGATTTCTCCTGAATTCACATTCACTGAAATGTCTGAAGAATTCACTGTTCCTGTGCTGTTGGTGATATTCACCCACAAATTTCCGGACATTGCTGTTGCATTTGAGTTGAAAACCAAAACAGAGATGTTGAGCAGGTCGTCATCTGCATCCAAACTGTAGGTTTCAAATCCATTGATGTTGGGGGTGATGCTTATGGCGCGTGCTTTTGGAATAATGTATCCCAAGAACTCAGCAGCAGTTATGTTGAGG
The DNA here is from genome assembly GCA_964549355.1 of Candidatus Undinarchaeota archaeon. Classification (GTDB taxonomy): domain Archaea; phylum SpSt-1190; class SpSt-1190; order SpSt-1190; family SpSt-1190; genus JAAOXW01. Next base: position 13,366 of record CAZJUS010000005.1, read on the forward strand.
ACTGCGTCTCCCGTGTTTTGCACTATCAGCGAGCAGTTGCCGTTTTCGTTGACTGTGCTTCGGTTTTCCAAAACCGACAGGGAGATATTGGTTGCACTGCTGATGGCTTCGTGGTTTTTAATTTCAATATACTTTGTGTTGTTGTAGACAAAAAATCTGGCAGAGGTTCCGCTGGAATTGGCCGTCAGGTCATATTCTGAAAATCTATAAACTCCCGCTTCGCAGGCAAAGTCAACAGTTCCATTCTCTCCCGGCGGGACTTCTATGTAGTTTGGGTCCATTGCAACTTTATTTCTGTCATAAACTCGAACGGTGATATTTTCTTGGTCTTTCGTTCCGTCCGTATTGTTCAGCTGAATGGTTAGTAAGAATTCTCCTGAAGTCGTTGCATTGATATTCCAGAAAACATCCACTGAGGCGCCTTGGGCAAGAGTCCCGATGTGTTGAATCCGGTTTGCAATATCCCACGAGTCTGGAGCTATAATTTCCGCATAAGCGTCGGATGAATCTGCAATATAGCTGGTCATCACCGCACTGACGGTAAAATTAGAGTATTGGAAAGCTTCAGTTGGTTCGGCATGTGAATATATTGAAGGTGTTGCTTCGCATCCCGCCAGATTGAGGGTGGTCGTGAAGTTGACGCTTGTATTGTACGCGTATGCGTCATCATCCACTGCAACAAAAGCCCTCCACTTTTGCGGGCCGGCAACAAATTCACAAGTTGGCTGGAGTTCATAAGTTGCCACGCCGGTTCCATTGGTGTATGAGCTCCCAAGGGTTTTCTTCCCGTTCGGATAGTCCTGGTGGAGCAGTTCAAATGTAATTTTTGCAGAAGGCGTAAGGTTGAGAGTCTGCGCAATATTGTCAAAGACCTCCACGCTGAAATTTACAGGCGTGCTTGTGCCCGGGTTGCTGTCGTTGCCTTCAAAATGGTCTATGCTGACATTGTCTTCAACCAAAGTGACACTCAGCAACCCGTCTGTTTCTGCCCCCATGAGCCTGAATTTGGCAAACCACGTTCCAATGTCACCGGCAGTAAAATTCTTGAACCACCAGATGGGCATGTTCTGGCAGTCTGGATAGTTGCAGTAGACAGGAGTTTGATTTTCGCAGTCATTGCAGACCATAAATCCGGTGGGAGAGGATTTGGCGAACATTATGTCTACCTTTTTTGGCGTCAGCCCTCCTGTGCTGGCTTCCACACTGTAATTCCAGTTGCGGTAGCCCCATCCATGGTAGGAGGGGGTCACATTTTCATTGTTCAAATGGTAGACGGGATTCATGTAGAACATGCCCGGCCACCCTTGTTTCGTAAACAATGAATTGTTGCTGTAGTGCAATGGCTTATTTGCAAACATGGTCGCGTTGTACCAGCCTTCAGGGGTTGAGATGTCTGTTGTCCAATCCAAAGTGTATGTGTTTGCCCCCAGCGGTTCATCAGTGTATCCCACATAAAAGTTTCCTGAAGAATGATTGGTTGCGAATGACACATTTGTAGCAAGTGCGTCCCCGCAGTCATCTTCAGTGTATGCCAAAAATGTGATTGCACTTTCTTGTGTGAAGTTGGAACTGCCGTCCGGCTTTACCAAGAACAGTGGGATGTCCCCTGTAACATTGAGTTGGAGTATGTCTGAAACGGGGTTGTTATAGATGGCCGCACCGCCATCCACAGTGACTTTCCAATATTGAGTCCCTACTTCAAATTTGTTTGGTGAACATGCTGCATCAAAACCGACAGAAGCATTCCCGGCAGAATCCGAAGTGGCATTGTTGGTGTTCTTATAGGTCGCTTGGTCGAAAGTAACAGAAAACATCATATTTTTGTCGGGTATGGCACTTTCCCATACTTCATCTTTTATTTGAACCTTCAATTCTGTGGTTTGGCTTCCGCTTCTGTTGGCCACTACATCCGTCCCGTTGCCGGCCCAGATAATCCATGTGATGTTTCTCTTTTTTATGGAGAATGTATCATCCCCTGGAGACGTAATATAATTCAGGTTGGTGTCCGTAACATTGAATTTGAAATACCATGTATCTTCGACATCACTGCTGTTGAATGCTCTTTGGAAATACACCGGTGTATTGTCCGGGCCGGGTACTGATTCATTATAATCCTGCAGGAACCATTCCCCCGTGCCTTTTTTGAGCAAAAAGGTAACGTTGAGGGTATCGTCTGTTGAATCACTTACATTCACTCTGAAAAGCAGGGTATTGCCCCACATGATGGAGGAAGCGTTCACCCATATGTCGTCGATGGCCGGCGGAAAGTACGTTGTGAAATTAACTGTTTTTTCTCCCGGATTGTAATACTGCATAGTTGCGTTCATAGTTACGTTGAATTTGGCTTCCGGTTGTCCGCTCGTGTCCCATGTGCAGTTCCATTTGCCTAGGGTACTGCTGTATGACGCATCGCAGATATACCGTGTACCGTCGGTTTTCCTCATAATGACAAAATCTACATCAGCACCCGATGTTATTGCAGTATTGCAGTCATCGCTCAATGTTCCTTGAAAATTAATGGGGTTCCCCATATTGATTAATTCATCGTTGGTGGGATTGTCGATTGCAGGGTATAAATTCCCAATTATTGTAACAGTGAAATTTTCAGAATATGCTGGCTGGTAGCAGTCTGCACTTGAAAGCACTTTGTAATACCATTTTTGAGGGCCTGCTTCGAATTTTGGTGCAGAGCAACCAGGGTTCAAGTATCCTGAATTTGAAACCTTTTTGAGATGCCCTGTGGCATTGCTTGTAGCAGACATGCTGTAGAGGAATGAACCGTCTGTGGTGATCCAGAGGGATGCGTCCACTCCTGCACCTCCGTATGTGTTTGCGTCAGTATCATTTAATCGCCCCACCAATAAAGTTTCGTTTCCCGGTTCCGTATCCGTCCTATTCACATAGGTGTTGTTGCCCATGAAGTGTTCAATGATGATGTCATCCTCTTCAAGCCTGAATTGGCCCACAATGGATTGGTTGCTCTGGAATCCAGGGTCTGTTGTATTGAAAAAGTAGTAGAGGTAATCGGGGTAGCTGATGTTGGCGCAAGAGAAGCTTATGTTTTCCCAACTTATGGTGTGCGTGTAATCCCCGCAATTTTCGCATATCCGGCTTTCAATGAATTCCCAAGGACCTGTGCTGAAATTACTGTACCACAGTTTTATGGTCAATGTTTGATTGTCAGGGTCATAAACTTCAACTGAAAAATTCCAGGTTTCGCCCCAACCCCCCGTGTTTGTGCCTTCTTCAGATACTGCTGTGACTTCACCAAATACAGGAATGACTTGCTCTCTTGGCAGATATGTGTATGTGGGGGCAGGGTAAGTCGCCTGCCGTGCAGCCTTTATCGGCAACAGATTATGTTCGTCCCCTACATTATCAGTTTCATAGTATGCATAGACTGATGCATTGCAGAACAACCGAGACCCCGCACTTATCATTCCTGAAGACGAATAGCCGTAGTAAAGCCTGCTGGGGTACGGGTAGATATTGCTGTCTGATACATCACTCCATACTGCAGCACCTCCATTTGGACCGTATAATGTACATTTGGTGTTGGGTGTTATCGTAACAATGGTCAGATACTCACCTTCCTGTGGAATGAAATACTCCCTGCTCAGTTCGTATTCCGGCAGGAAGGTGGTTATATCTGTTCCATCGGCATCTGCAGTTTGAATGGCTGCTACAGGATGGGTGCACATTATATGAGCAGAGGCACAATCCCCGTGTACATTGCCTGCTTGACCTCCGTCATTTGGAATCAAAGCGGTATCGAGAGGCACCACCATGCCTTCATCCATGTAGACTGTTAGTTTGGTGACATCATCTGAAAAGTAGATGTCGCATTTAGTATCGTTCAGAAGGGCCCCCAGGTGCAAGTATCGTGATGGCAAACCATAGAGGTCTTTGTCGGGCAGATGGCCCGGTGCCTGGTCCTGTCCTGATGTCACTGCGAAACTTTCAATGAAGACCAGTAATGGTGCTGTTGAGTTCATGCGGAGGACACGGTCGTCTGCAGGGTCTTGGCTGGTCCTTCTTGTGCCTCTGTAATCGATTTCTACATCTTCTAAGTATGACCAACCCCCCCAGTCATCACTGGCTCCTTGGTAAAGGGTTGCGTTGGTTTGTTCATATGGAGCGAACATCCAGTAGGTGTTGTTGTTCCTGCTGAAGGCAAATCCCATTGAAACATCCTGCCATCCTTTTGGAACGAAAGTGTCTCCCGGCCTGTCGTCGCCGGTATCATCCCCTATATTGTCTATGGACAAAGGACCTGTTGTGTTGACTGCAGTGCTCCTGGTATGATTGGCTGCCAGTACAGTTATTGATTCGCCGGCATCCAGCGTGGTGCTCCAAGACCCGATAGTAACCTGCGTATTGTCTTGGAATGCAACCATTGCGGTATCCAGTTCTGCGTTGAATTGGCCCACAGGATAGTAGATGTCTTTTTGGGTTGTGTAGTTGAAAACTTCGCTTTCATCACCCGTGGTCGTGACTTGGCCGACTTGGCCGTGGTACAAATAAATGGTATTGTTCTTATTGGCTTCAATCCAGGGCACCTGCACCCATATTATAGTTTCAATCAAGTCGTTATTGCACATTCTCGGCTCAACGTAGTATGGAATAGGGTCGTCTGTTTGGTTTGTAATTCGTATGTCTTGGCAGTCGCTTTGCATAATCCCCCTGTCTATCAATTCTGTGGTGTTCAGCCGAAGCATTATCTGGAATTCGGTTAAATTCTCCCCCGAGTTTTCAGAGATGTTGATTGGTATCCTGTACCCCCATCCGCTTTCAAAATAAGGAGTTTTCCATGATGCGCTGGTGTCCGTTCCATTCAAGTTAGGGGTAGATACATTGTCTTCGCAACGGACCGTTATGAAGTGACTGTCTCCCAATTCCCCGGATACATTGAGTGCTTTGTAAGTGTCGTTGGCAACGTAGCCAATAAAAATCCATTTGCCACTGTTGTCTGCAGAATACCAGCATTTGATTGGGTCTGCCTCCCCGTCCTGGACGGTGAAATTCAAAAGAACCTCAATTGTATTTTCACTCCCATCTGGAAGTGTGATATTCACTTCAGGCCCTGAACTTTTTTGCTCTGAACCTTCTGTGGTTTGAGAAGATACGAATTGTGTTGGATTTTTAGTAATGCTCCACCAAGCAACATCATTGTCAGAGTGAGAATTACATGTATCCCCGCTATCTATTTCACAAAAGTTTACATCGATACTGTTTGTCCCTACATTATCGGCTTCATCAATTTTTGGTTGCTGGGACCCAACATTTTCTTGTATTTCTGCAATAGCTATGGGATTGCTTACTGTGTTGGCATAAGTTCCTGTTTGCCAAACAACTGAGGTGGGGTTGATATTTACAGCCCCAGAATCACTATCCAAGTATGTAAATGGTTCATTGTTGTCAATTATTGCAATCCATCCCACTGTTTCAGTTGCATGACTTGAATCGCAGGTATCTGTTGCATCTTGTCTGCAGATTCCTGCAGCAAATTGGCTTGAACTTTTGGTGTCAAGCCAAGATTCCACCGGGTGGTCTCCGTCATTATCGGTTTGAACTGCAAAGAAAAGATAGGGTGTAGAGCCAAAGTTCTCATTAAAATAATTCGTGCTTGTCGTTGCATCCATTCCCCCTCCAACGTTAAATGTTCCACACTCGAAATTTGGTTCATCATTGAGGTTGCTTCCTGCCACCACAAAACCCACCGTTTCATTCACAGCCCTTGAAACACAAGATGTTCCGGGACCATCTGACTCACAAAACCTCACCAGGGCATGGGTTTCAGTGACGTTGGTTGCCTCAAAAACAAGCGCTTCATATCCGCTGAATGTGTTGGCTGTTCCTACAACGACGGGGTCCTCGTATGGACCGTATTCAATACGTCTCCAGACTCCGCTCTGGGTTGAAATGTTGCCCGTGGTAATGTTGTTGTAAACTACGGCAGTGATGTTGCTTTCAGATGAAGCGGTTGGGTTGCCATAATACATGAAAACGGTTTTGTTTTCATATGCAGTGAAGTTCATCTTCAGCCAGATGTTGGTTTCAGTTGTATTGCAGGTGTCATCTTCAAACCAGAATGGAATTTCTTCGTCGTTGTAGTTGGTAAATCTGATGTCCCCGCAGTCCCCCCGCATCTTGCTTTCTGCAATAATTGCGGATGTATTGACTGTGAGCTTAACCGGCCACTGAGTCCAAGCCTCCCCTGCAGTTTCGCTTACATTAATTGGTTTTCTCCATTTCCAGCCAGTATAAGTCCAGGTACCGGGGTCGACTGCAAAATGCCACTGCCTTGCTTCTTTGAAAATCCCGTTTTCATACTCAACTTCAGCGGGCCCAAGCATGTAAAGATACGGCCAAATTTTTGGAATCTCCGCCTCGTAGCTGACAACTGAATTGTTGGTCAGATTCACCCACTCAAGAATCTTGGTATCGCCTTCTTCAGTAATCTCGGCCCCTCCATCATCAATCAAATCGAAAGCACTTGGCAAAACTTCCCGGAAGTTGAACTTTTCAGCATCAGTGAATGAAATAATCTGAATTGACGACTCCAAATCATTTCTTGAAGGGTCAATTGTAACTGGCGTATCCCTGATAATGTCAAATTCAAAGTGCTCTTTTGACATGAAGTGGGAATCAATCTCAGCATCCATGCCTCCCTTGGCATCAACATGAATGAGGTGCTTCCCTTCAACCTCAACTGGATAATTTGCTCTGTAAACTCCCTTAGACGATTCATAAACACCTTCATTAGTTGAAAGCACCAAAACTTCCTTGTTTGGGTTGGTTATGGTAAGTTCGATTTGGGCCTCAGATCTTAGATGGCCGTCTTTATCCAGAACCACCATAATAATTTCTGCGACCTCCCCCGGCCTGTAGATGCTCTTCCTCGTGTTGACGCTGACCAGCCCCCATTTGAACCAATACTCCTGCTTGGTTGAGTCGGTGCCAACCACCAGCTTGTATAGGCCTGCCATTTGGCCCCTGCTGCTGTTGAATTTAATATGAAACTTTCCAAAACCGACATCAACAACCTCCGCATCTCCGATGACCTTGCCGTCCGGCCCGATTACAGTGGCATTCAGTTCTTTTATGCTCTCAAGCGTGATTTTGTAGCTTTTTTCTTTCAGGTCGGTTTTCCACTCGACTTTGTCAGTCAATCCGTCTCCGTCGCTGTCAGAGAAATTGGCTCCTGCAACTTCATTGCCTTTGCCGTCAAGCAATCTGAACTCCTTGCCAGACCCTTTGAGGCTTACATCAAACTCAGGAGTTTCGTTGAGTGCAAATACACTTTTAATAGCTTCAACTTCCAGCCGGGTTCCTCTGTTCTCTTCAAGTTCAGTTCCAACATTGAGAGTTCCATTAGCCACCCCTTCAAACTCCACAGTTTTCTCCCAGCTAAAAAACCTATTGGTCCGTTCAGTTTGGATGACATTGCCGTCCTGCAGGCGGTCCTCTTTGACTGTTACAAGCCCGCCCATTAACTGCTCCTCTTCGCCCTCGCATTCCACAAAGACAGTGGCATTTTTTCTCTCGAGCTTCCAACTTAAGCTTGTGGTGTTGTATTTGCCAATTGTAAAATTGAAGCTGATGTTCCCGCAGTGGTTGGCTCTAAATATCCAATCCACATTCATCATGCCTTCGGCTCTTTCGGAGGAGCTCTCAACCTCCTTCATCACGGTTTCAAGCGACACCAGCGGGGGCGCCCCTTCCATGCTGAGAACAGAAATACTGCCTTCAAACTCATCCCCGTAATTCACAGTTTTAGGCAGGGTCAGATTGAGCAGGAGTGTCGGCTCATCGGGCACTGCAAAAACTTTAACTTTGAACCATCCTGAACTAACGTTCTTTTCGCCATCAGTAGCGTGGATTTTGGCCAGCCTGATTCCTTGAAAGTCAGGGTCGGGGACTATTGTAACAGTCCAGTTGCTGAAGAAAAATGAAAGATTTGGCACATCTTCTGCCCAGAAGCTCATATTTTCAGGTGTGTCGTCCCGAAAGTGGTCGGTGAGATTTATAGTGAAGTTGGTGTTAGGCTCCATTACCACGGGGTCAATCATATAGTAGTATTCCGGTTTTTTGTTGTTGTCGACTTCATTAACAGTTAGTGTGAAATTTTCATAAAGCCATCTGCCGGCCGAATCAACTGCCTGCGCACTCACTTCAAAAATCCCTGCTTTTGTTGCTTTGAACTCCCAAAGTTTCATGTTGCTTGAGTTGCCGACTAAGTTCAGGAATTCTTCAGTGTAGTGTGAAATTTGGCTTTGGTTGTCCCAATTAAAATTAATTGGCACGAACTCCCGCGGGATTTCAAGCAAATAAGTTAGGTTTGTGGCATTGTTGTAGTAACTTTTAGTCCAAATTTCAATGTCAAAGCTGGCCCCTTCATCCATTCTTGATGGATAAACCACATCCCAAAGCACCAAGCTGTCATTGTAAACAGGCCCGGCTTTCTCTTCAACTTCAAACTCCAACCGGCTCCCGTTCAGTTTCAAACTCCTATTGCCTTTAAAAACAGCAGTTAGATTGCCTTGGTGCGGAGGAAACAGTGCAAGCCCGCCGGGACCTGTGAAATTAAGTTCTGTTGCATTGCCCCCAAAAAGTTCAACCGGCATGCCTGCCAGCGGCTGGCCTTCTTCAGTTAAGAGAAGAATCCCAATCGGTTTGGTTGAGTTCAATGTCAAGACAGTCCGGTTCCATAAGGCTTCGCTATCGGCCACAGTGAAGTTGAGGACAGTGAAGTTCAACATTGGATAAAATGTATTGTTGAAAATTTGAGTTTTGGTCCAGATGCTAAAGAATGAATAGTTGCCGGGATGATCTGGCGAGTAGTTCAGCCAGTAAAGCAAATCGCTTCCGTTGGCCTGCCATTCTTTAATATCTTCAGGCGTCACAAGCGTGAATGAAACATTGGTGATGTTGTGTGAAGATGCAAAAATTGCAGACATCAGCTGACTCTCGCCGATAGTGAGGTTGGTGCTTGAAATATTATAGTCGAGCAAATGCAGGTACGCAGGCTCTTCAACAGAGGTAACATTTGTGCTGTTCACTTGTGATGTGGTATTGGCTTTGCTTGTAGTTGTCGTGTTTTTGTTTTTGCTGGCGAGGGGCAATGTCCCGGAAGCCACAGAGGGCAACAGAAAACGAGAAGAGTTGCCCCCGTATGTGGCATTCACGGACACATTGGTTGGGTAAGGGAGGGAAAAATAAGCAGGAGTTTGATACAAGCCCGACATATTTTCAGCAGAATGATTGAAGTTCCATTCAAGGCTCAATTCCACCCAGTCTCGGATGGCGGTGCCGTTGTCCATCCTCAAGCCAATGAGCAATCCAGTTGCATTGGTTTTCAAATCAAAGGAAACCCGGGCGAATACATCAATTTTTCCGGTTAAATTGACTGTCGGAAGTGTCGACAAGTCCGTCAAGTCATCAAGTGTCGAGTTTAGTCCGTCGAGTTGCGAAGCGTTCAAGGTTGAATTGGTGGCCAAAACAATGAAGGAGGCGAGAGAGAAAAAAAGGAGGGCGGACAACTCCCTCAACTGCCCTTTCTTCATTTCAGCCATATCTCACTTCACCTCTGATTTGGTTGGGGCCGAGAGCGGTCTCCAATGAGCTGTTCACAAAAATAGTGGCGACGCAGGTGGCGTTGGCTTCGAGCCGGCTGCAGTTGTCAGTCTGGAGGATTGTTTCAATGCCTGGTGACAAAAACCAATCCACCGCCACTATTTCCGCGGTTGTGTTACCTGTGTTGGTGACAAAAATGCGGAAGGCGGTTTCCTGGCCCAGTTCTCCGCGGGTAAGATTGCGAGGCAGGACCATCGAGGCAGAGAGATTTACGGCGGATGTTTTGGGCATTTCAGGAGCAGGGGTTTCTTCAGATGCATTGGTGGCATTCAATCCAGAGACAGCAAAGGCAGTAAGGGCTGCTCCTGTTGTCAGGAGCAGAGCCATCAGCAGACTGACCTGTCCTTTACCTTTTTTGTAGTTATTTCGCCCCAAACTACCCCCTTACCTTAACAATAAGTAAACTGTCGAAGGTTATGAAACAAACCTAAAGTGTCTGCCGACACCAGACACTTGCCCGTCTAACCTTCGAAAACCAGTGCAAAACCGGGGTTATTTATATATAGCCTTCCCGCACAGTCTTGCGTGAGCAGGATAAAAATCCGCGAGGATGTTTTGAAGGTGAAGAGCCTGATTCAGGAACCCGGCCTCGTCCGTGTCCGCTCCGATATGGATGAGCTCATGTCCCAGCTTAAGGAGCTTGGCCATGCCGTGGAAGACCTGCGCAGCAAATGGGAAAGTGAAAAGAGTGCGGTCTCGCTCAAACGCGAAAATCAAGTGGTTGCAGTCCTCAAGGATAAAGCGATGACTTCAACTGAAATCGGGAAAATTCTGGGCATCAGCAGGACACGTGTCACTGAATATCTGAAACAGCTGGAGAAGGACAACATAGTGGTCGGCAAACTTGTCAACCGCAGGAAGTACTACAGCTTGGTGGATGGGGTGAAGGGATGAGAAGAATCATAGGAGTTATATCCGGCAAGGGCGGGGTTGGGAAGACTACAACTTCTGTGAATCTCGGACTGGCGATGCACAAACTGGGCGAGGATGTATTCGTGGTCGACACTGATTTGAAGAACCCCAATGTGGCCCTCCACCTGGGCGTCTTTGAATTTGACAATACTGTGCAGGATATAATCGAAAAGGACATGCCTCTCCTTGAAGCCATGTACATCCACAAGACGGGGCTCAAGTTTGCACCCGCGCACATTTCACTCCGCTACCTTTCCCTTGATTCGGACAGGCTGCGCAATGTCTTCAGTGAAGTCTACACCACCACCCTCGTGGATGCACCCCCCGGCTTTGGCAAGGAAGCATTGTCCGTCATGGACGTGGTTGATGAGGTGCTGGTCGTGACCAATCCGAACCTGCCCGCAATCACCGGCGCCCTCCGCGCAGTCGATGTTGCCAAGTCAATGGGAGTGAATGTGACCGGCATTGTAATCAATGCGGTCCGTGGCAGGGGATACGAAATCTCCCGGGAAGAAATCGAGGCAGTGAGCGGGACCAAAGTGCTGGCTGAAATTCCTTGGGATGAAAATATTGTAAAAAGCATCGCCTTCAAGAATCCTGTTGTCCATTACAACCCATTGGCCTCTTCGTCCATGGCGTATTTCAAGCTTGCTTCACGGATGACCGGCAGGGCTTATTCCCAGCCCAATATGGTGCGGTTCCGGAGTTTCATAAACACCCTTGGAAGGGTGCTGAAACCGGAGTGATCATGCAGTATGGCGCCTGGTTGGATGGAAATGCATATTTATGCAGAGGCCAATATATACTAATTGATGGAAACGCGAATTGGTTCAAAGTCTCCCCTTTTTATTTTATTCTCAATAGGACTGGCGGTTTTTTGGGCCACCCAAACCGCATATGCAATTACAGGGTTTGACCCCACCCTCTATGATTCAACCTGGAGCCAGAGCTCCAGCGGTGCGTCCGTGACTGGTGGCAACGTATACAATGCAACAGTCTCAACGAACGAACAAACCTACCGTTGGGCAGCCCTGTGGGGAAACATCTCAGGTCAGATTGTCTTGAACAATGAAGACGGGAACGCAGTGATATCTTGGGTCATCAGCCAGATCCAGGATGCATCAGTAGTCTACGCAACAACTTACGATGGGACTCTCGACCCCACCAACTTTGCATCCTTCAACCGGCTCCAGCTCAACAACACCGACAAGGCGTACGGCTACGACCCGTTTGTGACCGACTCCATTTCAAACACATTCACAAACTATGCCAATTTCCAGTCCCCGAGCATGGACAATCCGGTCGTCGCCAACACCACAGTCCTTGAATCAACCTGGACCAACTATGTCTTCAGGCTGAATTCAAGCGATGTGCCTGCCAGCTACCCCGGCGGGCAGGACTATGTGGTCTGGGCGGCCAGCGTCCAGAACGACCAGAACTCATTCTACGGGGTCACCGCAGACTACGAACTGCTGATTCCGGAAAACGAGGAGGTCGGGCAGGGCGAAGGCTCGCCGACAACCTACTACTTCTGGCTTGAGTTCAACTGATTCCAGGGCAGCTATTTTGGTAGTTTCGCTCCGGTTTCGGCAGGTTTTGCTAAAGCATAAATATGTCTATATTTAATGTCACTGATGGTAAGCTTCACTTTTAAGGAGGTAACCGGCTACCTGCTGATTGTATTTTTTGTTGGAGTGTTGTCCATGACAGGAGTCAAAGCAATAACGGGTGTGGACCTTACGCCCGCATCCTCGACATGGTCTCAGAGTTCTGCAGGTGAAAGTATATCCGGCGGCAATGTGTACAACGCAACAGTCTCAGTCAGTGAACAAACCTACCGCTGGGCGGCCCTCTGGGGAAACATTACAGGTTCAGTCGTCTTGAACAATGAGGATGCGAACTCTGTAATTTCATGGACTGTCAGTTCGGTCCAGGACGGCTCAATCTTCTATGCCACCACCAATGACGGCACACTCGACCCCACCGACTTTGCAGCTTTCAACCGGCTCCAGCTCAACAACACCGACAAGGCGTACGGCTACGACCCATTCGTAACAGATTCAATTTCAAACACATTCACAAACTATGCAAACTTCCAGTCCCCGAGCATGGACAGCCCGGTCGTCGCCAACACCACCGTCCTTGAATCAACCTGGACCAACTATGTCTTCAGGTTCAACTCATCCGATGTGCCTGCCAGCTACCCCGGCGGGCAGGACTATGTGGTCTGGGCTGTTGAAGTCCAGAACGACCAGAACTCATTCTACGGGGTCACCGCAGACTACGAACTGCTGATTCCGGAAAACGAGGAGGTCGGGCAGGGCGAAGGCTCGCCGACAACCTACTACTTCTGGCTTGAATACAAGTGAACCGGACAGCTTTTTTTCCTGTAGCGCTTATTGGATTCACTCCAGAAATTTACGACCTTTAATTAAGCGTATATATGCTTCACTCAGCTTCCCGACAACCCTTATATTCTGCCGATGAAGTGATAAACTGATTTAATGTAATTGCAGAATGACTACTTATGTATATCCGCGGGGCGCCTCCGTTTTCCTTCCGCCTCCTTGCCTTCACTTTGCTCGCTTCATTCACTTTTATTTTCCTGCCCGCCCTCGCCATCACAGGCGTCACCCCTTCCGGCGACAGTTCATCCTGGTCGCAGATGCCTTCAGGCACATCAATGTCGGCCGGCAGAGTATATCATGCGGACATAGTGGTTTCAGAACAAACCTACCGCTGGGCGGCTTTGTGGGGGAATGTGTCGGGCTCGATGGTGCTCCGGGACGGCAACAGCAACCAGTTTGTTGAATGGAATATCCTCGACGTGCAGAACGGGTCCGTCCTTTACGCTACGACTTTCAGCGGAGTCCTGGACCCGGGCAATCTCAGTTCAACCAACGGCACATTCCTAGGCCTGGCGGACGGGGCCTACGGTTTCAACAAAAATGTCACCGATTCAGTCACCCACACTTTCACAGGCACTGCAACCTTCCAGTCGCCCAGCATGGATACCAATATCACCGTCAACTCCACCATCATAAGCATGGTCTGGACCAACTATATGCTCCGGCGGACTCCGGAGTGGCCCGACGGACAGTATCCCTCAAGCCAGGATGATTTTGTCTGGGCAGTCGAGATCAGAAACGACCAGCCTTCTTTTGCAGGCGGGACTGCAGACTATCAAATCATCCTCCCGGAAAACGAGGAAGTCGGCCAGCACAGAGGCCAGCTGACCACCTACTACTTCTGGCTGGAGTTCGAATAAGTTTTTAAGTCAGGAAGCCGAAATTATGCGTGAAAAAATATCTCCAGGGAGGACTGTTGCTGCTTTTTATGATGAATGCGGTTTTCTGCGAAACCCTGGTGGTGAATTCAATGGACTGGAGGTCCGTTTTTCTGGGCATGGAATACGCCCACTATATGGGCTATGACATAAATTTCATCAGCTCCCCCTACCAAGCCGGGTCCCTCGCCCTCACCCTGCCGAAGACCAACGTGACTGTCCTTGAGATGAAGGACCCGATTATGCCGGGGTACTCGCAGTATCTCCGCAATATGCACGGCATCTATTCGTCCGAGCTCAAATTCAGGGATTCCGCCGATTTCCAGGAGTATCTAATGGACACCTTCCAGCCGAAAGTCCTGTTTTTTGTTTCCGAGGCGGAGCCGGAGAATGCAGTGATTTCACTTCCCATTGCCTACAAGAAAAATGGTTTTGTCTTCTTCCAGCAGAACAGCCTCATTGGGAGGATGGGCGAAGTGAATCTGATTTATCTTGTCGGCAATATCCGCAGAGATTTCCGGAGGAATGTGCTTTCGGTCTCGACTGTGCTGGACACTATTGTTGAGGTTGTGAATGAAGAATCCCCCTACTCGAACAGCCTCCACTTTCTCAATATGTGGGGCAGGACCAACGAAGTCATATTGACATCCGGGGACATCTTGGAGAAGACAATTTTTGAAGCCGAGATGCCCGTCCTGCTGGTGGGCGTCAGGGACTACAGTGCGGGCTTCATCGACACGCTCCACGAAAAAGGCATAGATAAGGTTTTTTTGATCGGCTCCAAGCTGCTGCAGGTTGGTTCAAAAATAAGGGAGGATTCCAGCAGGACCATATTCCCCCTCATAAAATACGGCGAGAGCAAAGTAATGGGAGGGGCTTCGCAGGTGAACGCACTTACAGTTTATGAACTGCCCATACCTACGCCGGTCCTGAATTTCACCCGTGTCGTCTACGACCCCGCAGCCAAGAAGCTCTATGTGACGCTGTGGAATTTGGGCGACGGTATTTCGAAGACCATGGGCGTGCACCCTGTGATGAGTGAAGGCAAAGTCGTGGCCACTGTCCGGGATGATGATGTATTCACTATTTGGCCGGGCGAGGAGGTGACCACCAGCTACTCGGTCGACCTTTCCAGCTACAGGCCGGAGTCCCTGTCGGCGATACTGTCCGCAAGATTCGGCAGGTACAAGGATTTCATGGTTGATTATATTGAAGATGAAAAGCCGGTGGAAGTCCGGAGGGTTGGGGACCGGAGCGAGATTGAAGTGACCAAGGCAACCTACGACGGCACATACATACGGATTTTTGTGGACAATATTGCACCCGTCGATGTCTATGTCGGGGGATATGTCCAGCTTGAATTGGACGGCGCCACCCAGGACCTGCTGCTTCCCACGACCCGGATTCCATACGGAAAGTCAGCCACCCTAAGGACCAAGGTCGACATGACCCGCGAGGAAGCCGACAGCAACCACATTGTGAATGTCGTCCTGAGGCACGGGGAGCAGTCTGACCTGATGGTCAAATACACAGAGGCCCAGGTCGAGATGGAGCAGGTCCGCATCAATCTTGCACTTTTCCTGATTCCAGTGGCCGTCCTCCTCCTGCTCCTGCTGGCAATCGTGGTTGCGGACCACCTCAGGAGGCGCAGGTATTACAGGGTCTCGCGCAAGATAAAGGAAGTGCGCAGAAGGACTTTCAAGAAACCCCTGAGATACAGGAAGCCGCTGAGGCGGATACGGAGAAAATAAAGGGTTTTAAACTTGCTTTTGATAGGCTTCAGTGAAGCGTCTGCTCCTTCTGATTTTGCTCCTCCAGCTTCCAGCCCTTGCTTGGTGGGATGCTTCCTGGAATTACAGGCTCAAGGTGAATATTTCGTCTGCCCAGTTTTCCAACTTCACTGCCAATTTTACAATGGACACTGCTTCACTCATTGCCGCCGGCCGGATGAATGCCGACTGTTCGGATCTCCGCATGACATGGCTCAACAGGACCAGCGGAAATGAGCATGCTCTTGACTACTGGATTTCAAGGGACTGCGGCAGAGCAGACACCCTGATTTTCACAAAACTGCTTGAGGCAGGCTCCAATGAAAGCATCTACTGTTATTATGGGAACTCCGGCGCATCTTCAGCTTCAGATGCTTCGCCTGTTTTTTCTTCACCCTCCTCTTTTCTTCCATTTGAAGGGGATGCCCCGGTTGATGTTGTCGGGGGGCATCCGGCATCCTACGACAATATTTCAGTAGGCGATACGCCTTTCAGTTTAGGAGGCATCCTGGGCAATGCGACCTGGTTCGATGACGCTGACGATGCTGTGAATCTTTCATACTTGATGGCCGACGGGTTGGACAACTTCACTGTGGCTTTTTGGGTGAACAGCACCAAGACCGGCAATTTCACAATTGTTTCTGTTGCCAACTCAAGCCAGCCGGATGAATTGACTATCATGGGCAATTCAACTTTTCTGCTCGTTTATGTCTTGGGCTCCAGTGGAAGCGTGGATACGGGCAATTTGAATGACGGCAGCTGGCATCATGTTGCGGTTACGCGCAATGCGACCAACATCAGCATCTATGCCGACGGTGCATACTTGGGGTTCTTTTCTGCTCCCTCTCCCGTTCCGCTTTCGGTTGACAGCAACGGCCTGTGGATGGGCCAGCACCAAGGGGCGGTGGGTGGCAGCTGGATATCCGGGGACGAACTTTTGGGGGCTGTTGATGAATTCCTCATATACAACCGCACCCTTGCCCCGAATGAGATTGCAAGACTGGCTTCCTTTGCCCAGCAGTACAATGTCCATAACCAGACCAAGCTTTTGCTGAACGCCTCCAGCGGCTCTTCAGTCGACACTTCAGTGAATCTCAGGGTGTTCCAGGGCTCGACGACTGTGGCCTCCGGCCAAGGCACCCTGCTCGACGGTTTTCTGGAAGGCATCTACAATCTGTCGGCCGGCAAGTCGCTGTCAGGCGGGGACATAAGCATCCGGATTGACAACTTCGACTTTTCCGACCACCAAGACGTCCTGTTCCAGTTTGATGATTCCTATTCCGGACCCCTGACCTGGGATGTGGACAGCATAACCCCCATTTGCGCAGCTACAGTCCCCGGCCAGTGGGACAGGGCTTTCCTGACCATCCCCAAGCAGTCGCACACCATCGACAAAATCCTCCACTGCAGTTCCTGGGACTTTGCACAAAAGGCGTGCAGTGGCTGGAGCTCCGCCGACACTTCGTCTTATTCCGGGTTCGGCCAAAACACCACCCATTTTTGGTTTTATGCCACCCAGTTTGATGCATACGGCGGGGGGAACCTTTCACTGCCTGACCTCCATGTGGGGAAAATCACCTTTAATGTAAGCTCCTTCCGGGAGGACGAGTTCATCAATATCAGCGCAAATGTTTCCAATCTGGGCGGGCAGAGTGCAAGCAGTGTAAAGGTGTGGCTCAATATCACCGACTGCAATTCCGTGGAGCTTCCAATGCAGGAGAAGACTGTGGACTTGGCGGGAGGGCAGTGGAAATTTGTGAATTTTGTGGAAAACTTTTCAATCTGCACTTTCGCCTTGAATATTGCTGTGGACCCGACCGATGCAGTCTCCGAAAGCAATGAGTTCAACAACTTCAACAGCACCAACATTACAATTCCAAGCTGGGGGTATTACTACGGCAATGTCTCCTCCGAGGTGGTCCTTGCCAATGAGGATGTCAAGAATGTGAGCCTGTGGACCCCTTCGGCTGCTTCAGGCAATGTCTTTGTGGCGGATTATGATGCTTCAATTAATTTCAGTGCATTGTGGCCTTTGAATGGAACCAACGATTTCAAGGAGGCTGATGAAGCACTCAAAGGTGAAAATTTCACTGACGGGATTTCAGACCTTTACGATTCCGACGATAATGATATCGCCGACGAAACTGCAACTTTCCAAATCTTCAGCTATTCACTTTTGGATGTGCCGGTCCACGAATCCTATTCCGGCTCCCCGTGGAAGACAGGCATTTTGTGGGACAGGAGCGATGGCGGGGCAGAATACAACGGAAGCCAGGACCTGGTTTTCATTGTTTCAATGGAGGACAATCAGAACGGCGCCTTTGGGGTGAGCGATTATGAAATGAGGGTTCCCGCACATCTCAGAAATTTGGCAGGAAGCGACCCCCGCATTGTAATGTATTATGAAATCAAGTGATATGATTATCTTCCAAACAGGCGTCCGAAAATTCTTGAGAGCAGGCCACGCTCCCTTTCCTCATACTCAACCCCGCCGATTTCCGCCGCCATCTCTATCATGACTCTGCTCCCCGGACTGTCAGGGGATGCAATGACTGCAGGCACACCGTAGCCCAGCGCCCTGCGGATTTTTTCGTCCTCCGGGACAATTCCGAGGACAGGCACATCCTCCAGGAAGTTTTCAATTTCTTCCGGGTGCAGTTCATAGTCGAGGCCGTGGTAAAAATTGATTATGACCCTCACCACCTCCCTGCCGTAGCTGTTCAGCATCTCGATGGTTTTTTTTGCTTCGAGGATGCCTGCAACCGACGGAGTGCCGATTACAAAAGCATCATCCACCGCTTTTGGTATGCCCTGTGTGTCCTTTCCAAGCCAGGGAGGGGTGTCGAGTATTATAAAGTCGTAGCGGTCTCCAAGCTCCTCCAGCCTTGCGCGCAGTTTGTTGAATTTAAGCTTGGCCTTTATGTTCGGGTGCAACGGGCCGGGGATTATGTCGACCCCTGTCCTTGGGTCCTTGTAGATTACCTTTTCTGCAGGCAGCTCCCCGGAGAGCAGGTCCCCCATGTGGACGGGGGGGTTCAGCAGGCCGAAATGGCTGCTCAAATCAGCCCCCAGGACATGCGTGTCCACGAGGAGGACATCAAAATCGAACTCATGCTTTAGTGTGGCTCCAATATTGGCGGTCAAAGTGGTTTTTCCTACTCCGCCCTTGGACGAAAAGAAACCAATAATGTAGCTCACATTTGTCCTTTGGCCACATATTTAAAATAACTATTGGTGCTTCCAAAGTTCGCCCTTGTACCACTTGGTCCCGGGCAGGCCCAGGCATTCGCCGTAGAAGCCACATTCTCCGCAGGCAGACCTGCATGCCCCCTTTTTCCGGAGCCCTGCCCCAAAAACACCTTCGAATGATTCCACTGTCCTGACTGAAGCCTGTTCCATCATGGCCCGCGGGACTGATTTGGCTGTTCCTTCATTCTCCCCGCAGAAGATGCATGCCAGGCCTCTTTTGGTCTCGAAACCTGCAACAAAATACGGGCTTTTTTTGACTGTCTTCAAATCACCCTTTCCTTCTGCAAGCACCAGCTTCAGGCCGAGGGCTTTGAAATCTATGCCCCTGCCCTCTTTTATGATGCCTTCCTGCTTCAGCTTTTTCAGCCTCAGGCAGATTGCGGGCTGGGTGACTCCCACTCTTTCTGCCAGCTCCTGCTGGCAGATTTCAGGATTCTCTGAGAACAGGAAAAGCACCCGTTTGTCCATATCGTCGAGTTCCACATACAGCAGATGCAACCCAATTTATAAAATATAACAGTCTCCGGCTAGAATCTGTCTTCTTTTTTGCCCCCGCTTCCAGGCTCAGCAATGTCAAATACAGTCGCCCTTTTCAGATTCCACTTTGGTATGGCTTGCAGAGTTTCTCCCGCGGAAATTTTTTCTTTTTCAGGTTCAAGTATTGCCAGCCCGTTGGCATTGGCAAAACTTTTCGGATTTGCTGATGTTTGGTTCGGCAGAATTTTCAGTTTCAATTCACCCTTTTCAAAAAACAAACGGCACCTTGCCAGCTCCGTTCTTTTTCGGGGATTCCTGGAATAATCTGCCGCAACCTCAGCATCCACTGTGAAAAAAGGGTCGATGCCCTGCATCTTCCTCAGGATTCCTTTGAGATAGACTTCAGCAACAGTTGCTGCGCTTGTCGGGTAGCCGGGAATCCCCAGATAAGCCCCCCTGAGGGTTTTGCCGAAAAGCACTGGTTTTCCGGGCTTCTGCAGGACTTTCCAGAAGAGAGGCTTTACCCCTATGTCTTTCATGATTTTCGGCAACAGGTCAACATCGCCCACTGAAACTCCGCCGGTTGTAACCACCAAATCAAAGTGTTCAACGGCATCCTTCAATTCACTTTTCAGTTGCTCTTTGTCATCTTCGACAATCCCGAGATAGGTGACTTCTGCACCGCATTCCAATGCAGAGCTGACGACTATATGGGCACTGCTGTTCGGCACTTTCAGCGGGTTCTCACTTCCAGGTTCGGCAATTTCATTCCCTGTTGCAATCACCGCAACGCTCGGTTTTTTGAAAACCTCAAGTTTGGTTTTATTCACTGAACACAGCAGTCCAACAATTCCGGAATCAATCAGTGTTCCTTTTTTAACTATTACTTCCCCAGGCGAAAAAATGCTTCCCGCCCTGTTCACATTTTCCCATTCGTTCACTCCGTTCACTTTTTTGTTAAAGAATATTTTTCCATTTTTCTCATCGACGAACTCTTTCATGATTACGGCGTTGGCCCAGGACGGGATGAATGCCCCCGTTGAGACTTTAACGGCGCCACCCTGCACTTCCGATGCTTTATCTCCTGTGTATGTAGTGTCGACGACTTCAAGCGGAGAATTTTCCCCGCCCCCTCTGGAAATTTTTATTGCAAAGCCGTCAACAGCTGCAGTTGAAAGGGCTGGGAAACTGCTTCTGGATGCAACATCCTTTGAGGCCACCCTGCCGAGTGAATCGAATACTGAAATTTCCTCCGGTTCGTTTGCCCCGATGTTCGAGAATACCGTCTGCAGGGCTTCCTTGAAAGGGATCAGAGTCTTCAAAGCTTCAACCCCCTCTTTACTGCATCGCTGTAGGAGACGGCGTATGCTTCGATGCCCAACTGCCGGGCTTTGTACGCCATCTCAGAAGCTTTGTGGGCCTTTTTGCACACAAAGATGTATTTTTTGCCCTTTTCGGCTGAAAAGCCGGGGCGCTTCAAAAGATAAACAATTTCAAAGCCACCCCAGTTTTCTGGGGGCTTCATTGCTTCAATTTCCATCTTTTTGCTCAATCGGAGCCCGGATGCAAGCCTATCATAGTCGAAACTCAAATTTTCCTCGATTTCCAAGATTTTTTGTTTTTTCGGGTGGGCGTTTGAATGGGTTTCAATTGAGCAGAACTCAGGTATCTGCGAGCTTGCTTCATAGCTTCCAATTTTTTTGGCAATGCTGATTGTTTCTTCTTTGTCCATTCCAACCAAGGGGCGGAGCACTGGGATTTTTACGGCACCGTGCAAGACTGCAATTGACTGCAGAGTTTGTGAAGATGCCTGCCCGATGCTTTCTCCTGTAATCAATGCAGAGTAGCCGTGCATGCATGCGACCTTTTCTGCCAGCCGGTACAAAAACCGCTTTAAGATTGTCTGCCGTTCACCTTCATTCACTTTGCTTGTTATTTGGTTCACGGCCTCTGAAGTGTTTATAACATATAATTTGGAGTTTGGGAACCAGGGTTTGACAGCTTCATAAACCGAGTGGACTTTTGTTTCCAGGACAGGGCCTAAGGGATTCATAAATAAGAAATCAATTGACACTCCCCGCTTTCCAACCATCCATGCTGCAACAGGCGAGTCAATACCTCCTGAAAACAAAGCCAGTGCTCTGCCTTCTGCACCTTCCGGCATTCCTCCCGGCCCGTCAACCCTTTTTGTGAATATATGTGCAGAATCTTTATGAATTTCAACTTCCAGGTTGTGGTCGAAATTTTTTAAATTGACATCAGCTTCCGGGACTTCTTCTTTCACAATTCTGCCAAGTTCAGCCTGCAGTTTCATGGAGGTCATGGGATAAGCTTTGTTCTGCCTCTGTACGGTTACTCTGAATTTTTCGCCGTCATTCACAGTCAATCTCACAACTTCTCTAAATCGGGCTTCCAACTCGTCCAACGGGACTTTTAGGACGGGGCTCAACGATTTGACCCCAAAGATGTGCCGGATTTTTTCAACCGCAGCTTCTGTGAATGGGGAAACCAAAAGCCGGGTGCTTTCCTGTTGAATCCTGCAGTCCGGCACCACGTCGGAGATATTTTTTATGAGCCTTTTTGCCATCCAACTTTTGGTGGTCCTGCTCTTGAGCCAGATTTCTGATACTCTGATTACAATTGCATTCCATTTTGTGAATCCTTTTGATTTTCCAATAGTGTATTTTGTGAACGATGTTCCGTCGAAGTCCAAAACCTTGGAAGTTTTTGGCGGGTTTTCAATTATGTTGATGACTTCCATGGCCATCCTTGAACCAATTATCCCTGCTGTAGCCCCCATGACTTGCGGTTTTTCACTTTTTGGTTTTGGGCGGGGGATTAATTTTGCATCTTTCTCTGAAACCAAGATTGCAATTTGTCCGTATTTTTTTTCAATCCCTCCGTGGACTACAATTTTTTTGTTTTTCAAGGCGACTTTCCATAAGGCAGTTCTTGATTCCCAGTTGTCAAAACAGTCTACAATAATGTCCGATTTTTTTATGAGATTTTCCGTAATTTTTTGCGAACTTTTAACCTTAATTGTGGAGTTGAGCGCTTTAATCCTTTTTTCAGCAGTGATTGATTTGGGTTTTCCAAGGTCACTTTCAGTATACAGTATTTGTCTGTTTAGGTTGCTTTCTTCAAGTTTGTCTCTGTCGACCAAAATCAAGGTGCCGACGCCTGCGGATGCCAGATACATGGCGACGGGCGAGCCAAGCCCGCCGAGGCCTGCAACCAGGACTGTCGCTCCACTGAGCTTTGCCTGATCCACCGTCTTGTCCTGCCGTTCATATCTGCTCATAACATCCCCTTTGACTAAGGCATCCTTTGGTCAAACCCCGCGGAGCGGGGTTTGCGGGGGACCGGATTCGAACCTGCGATCGGAACCCCTTCAGGGTTCCGATACATCCCTTCGGATTTTTTGGTCAAGCTTTTTGCCCGCGGGCAAAAAACTTGCGGGGGACCGGATTCGAACCGGTGAACCCACTTGGGATCAGGTCTTGAGCCTGACGCGTTTAACCGCTCCGCCACCCCCGCGACTGCAATCAGTCGACACGCTAAGTTTTGGTCGAGCTTTTCTTAAAAGCTCGTAACCACTCCGCCACCCCCGC
>CAZJUS010000006.1:0-35738 GCA_964549355.1 Candidatus Undinarchaeota archaeon
AAAGAATGTTGGAAAACAATTTCAGAATTGCACCAAATATTGTAATTGTAATCCCTATGTCCAAAACGGAATCAATTTGTATGTTTGATAGAATGTTTAACACATTAAACATACATTTCTAAGTTTTTAGAGATTGTCTATTCTGAATTTGTATGCGGGCCCGTCCGAAGGACGGGCGGACGGTGGCTGAAAGTCACCGTTTTTTGATGAAACTTTTTTCTAAAAAGTTTCGTCCCGCGGGCCAGATTCGAACTGGCGACTTGTCGGTTTCTATCGGAACGATGGCTACTCTCCAAGAGCCGTTGCTCTCGGCTACAGCCGACCGCTCTATCCACTGAGCTACCGCGGGAAGCGACGATCAGTAAGTATGGTTTCTTTGTGTTTTATATATGTTTGGTGGATGTTAGCCAAGCTTTTTGAAAACGTCCGCCCTTTCCTTCATTATCTCAAAGCCTGCAACGGCCGGTGGCAGTATCCCCAGGTCGGTCACAATCCCTTTTATGTGCTTGGCGGGCACAAGCTCAAAGGCAGGGTTCCTGACATCGACAGGGTAGTCCCAGATTTCTCTCGGGTCCCTCTGCTCTATTTCAACGCTCTTGGCAAACAGGCTGTTCCTGTCCAGCTTCAGGCTGTGCCCGCAGGCATAAAGCGGGATGTTCATGCTGTCTGCTGCCAGCGCCAGCAGGCCCGACCCGATTTTATTGGCGACCGACCCGTCCATGAAAATGGCATCCAGCCCGATCAGGCACAAGTCTACACGGTCGTCCTTCATGGCCTTCATCATGGCCGAATCAACATAGTGGGCGACATGCATGCCCCCTTTGTACAGCTCCTCTGCAGTCTTCCTGCCCTGATACAGCGGACGGGTTTCTGTATTCACGACCCTGACCTGCTTGCCGTCGTTCCTGGCTTTCAGCAGAATTTTTACGACGGTCGAACTGTGGCATATGGTCTGGACTGTCATCCCGTCCTCAATGATATTGGCGCCGATTTCCACGACTCTGTCCGTCCCCCTGGCGATGGCATCAATGAATCCCCGGGCTTTTCCCGGGACTGCGTCCGCCTCAAGCTTCTTCAGGTAGCCGAGGGTGTTTATCATCATCGGCTCTGTTGGGCGGGTCGAGACCAGCAGGTCCACGGCACCCCCTATTGGCTCCCCCGGATGCCTGCCGGCGAAACCCTCCACTGCCTTCAAGGCTTCCAGGGCCACATTGGCAGCGCCCTGAATTTCAAGCTTCCTTATTTTTTCCGCGACCGCTTTGACTTTTTCCATTTAGGCATCTTCCCGCTTTCTTCTATCCTCTCCAGGACCCCGTAGCCTTTTTTGTAAATCAGTTTTTTGACTTTTGACCTGTCCTTCTCCCACTGCGCCAGCAGTTTCTTGACGGATTCCGGCTTCACGTAGCCCCATTGATTTATGGCTTCAGTGTAGCTGGGATTCGGCTCGAGCGGTTTTTTTGAGACCGTTTTTTCCGCTGCAAACCTCAGGGCCCGGGCCCCTGCGAAAGTCCCTGCAACGTGGCCGTGGACCCCTCCCCCCGCCTGTATGGTCACGTCGGTGGTCCCGTAGACTGCGCATACTGCTTCGACCATGCCGGGATGCAGGCCTCCGCTGGCTACGGGCATGACCGGCTTCAGGTGCCTGCTCCACTTGAAGTCCAAAAACAGGGGCTCCGCATTTTCTATCTTGTACTCCCTGCAGAGTTTCCCGAATTTTCTTACTATGAGGGCAGACCCTTCCATTTTGCCGACGCCTGTTCCGGTGTGGATTTGGTCCACTCCCAAGAGCCTCATGATTTTGGTCCAGAATGCGAAGCTGACGCCCCTTTTGCCACGGGTTTCTGCCCCGTGCCCCGCCCTGTGGGCGTGGACAAGAAAACCCCTCTTGTGCAGTTCATCAATCATGTATTTGGTTGCAGGAACCCCAAGCAGATAAACGTCAAGCATGCACATCTTCCAGCCGATTTCCTCCAGGAAATCGACCCGCTCCATCATCCGGGGGATGAAGTCTGTGATATTGGGCAGATAGATTTTGGGCTCCCCCAATCCGTCAACAGCATCCACGACTTTTGAGACCCTTTCTTCCCAGGGGCAGAATTTCTGGTCCACCAGATTCTCATCATCCTTGACGAGGTCGCATCCGCCTGAGAATGCAGCAAGGGCGACCTCCCTGAATTCAGACGGCGTCAGTCCGATTTTCGGCTTCACTATAGTGCCGACATGGGGCCTCTTGCTCTTCAAAGTCCCCACTATCTTGCGGATGCCCTTTATCCCCAGCTTGGGGCCTTTGAACCTCCTTTGGTATTTGAGGGGCATGGTCCAGTCCAGGATTTTCAGCTCATCAACTTCCTTTATGCCGTAGATGTTCCCGCGGATGCTGGCCAGCAGTTGCATTATATTGTCCTTGTCAAAATTTTCTTCCGGATATGCTATCTTGACGAATCCAGAGTTTTTGGTGGTCTTTTTTATGTCATAAATCACCCCTTTCAGAGTGTCCCATACCCGGGGCTTCATGGTGCTGAGGCTGGTCCATGTCCCGATTGAGCTCTCGGAGTTGATGCTTTCCGCCAGCTTTTCCAGCTTCCCCTTGCCTTTAATCCACAGCAGAGTTATTACGTCGGATTTTTCAGGTGTATAATCCAAATCAATATACGAATATCCGCCATATGCCATAATGTTAATCTGTTCTTGAAGTATAAATGCGTTGGACGTGGGCCCTCACCTGGCATGCAAAGGCTTTGTACAATTCTTGGCTTTCCAAGGACCGGATAATGTAAACATCTTTCAGTGCGTTGTTTACTTTTTCAAATGAGAACTTTTTGTTTTTGAGCCTTTCCGCAACTATCGGCACAAGGGCCATGACATCATTTCCGTCTTTCATTCTTTTCCTGGAATTGTATGATGCAATTTTCGAAGCGACAAGATGCTCCAGGTTGAGTACATTCACTTCCAGGTTCTTCGACACTTTGAGTTTTTCTCCAACATACTGCCCATTTATCTCCAAGGGATGCTCCTCAATTGAAATGTAAGTGCCTGTTTTCATGCCGTCGAACATAAAATTAGTGTAATTGCCTTTGTCTTCAATCTTAAAGACAGGGGTGTCGCTTCTTTCATCTTCCCCACCGGTTTCGGCAGGAGAAAACAATGCGTCGATGAATCCGCTGGTCGCAAGCACGTCAAGGTCCTTGGACTTTCTTCTTCCAGCTTTTACATTGTGGGCTTTCAGGTATGCCTGGACTGCCATCCCGCCGACAAGCACATATCTGTTTTCATCCGAGTTTTTTTCAATGCGGTTTAAACAATCTATTGCAGAATAAAATTCCTCGAACGGCACATCCCTGCTATGGTTCCCCACTTCATTTCTTTGGGGCTTCCCGAATAAATACTTTTGCTACCCCTTGGTGACGTTACTTTCAAGCAAAGGCATAAATGCATACTTTTGGAATTCAAGCCATGGAGCTCCTTGAGGCCTTGGCGTTTGTGCTTCTGCCAGTCTTCCTTGTTGTTTTTTTTGCAGGGAGGAACGCGGGCCTGAAAAAAGTCTCCATGGCAATTTCAGGCGAAACTTTCACGGTCGAGGTTGCAGACACCTGGTTCGCCCGCATGCGGGGGCTCCAGAACCGCACCGGCATTGGGCCGAACGAGGGCATGCTTTTTGTCTTCCCCCGGGAGGGCCGGCCGAGCTTCTGGATGAAGGATGTGGAATTCCCCCTCGATATTGTTTTCCTGGACAAGGACAAGACCATAGTGGAGGTCTTTGAAAAACTGCCCCCGTGCATGTCCCCCTTCTGCCGGACCTACAGGCCAAGCTCAAAAATAAAATACGCCCTGGAATTGCCGGCGGGGACTGCAGAACGGCTCGGCATCAAGCCCGGTGCAAGCTTCAGATGAATCCAGAACCGCCCCGGATGGATTTCAGAGCCAGCAACCGGGGTCTCTTGCAGCAATATTTTTTGTTGAATAGAAGGCATGCGCTCTGCATCCCCCCTTGCAGAAGCTGAAGTGCCTGCATGCCCTGCACGCTTCGTCCATTTTTTCACTTTCGTGGATTTCGAGGAAGGCTTTTGTCCGCCCGGAGGACAGAATTTCCTTCAACGGCGACTGCCTGAGGTCTCCAAGCACATAGCCCACCAGTGCAAGGCAGGGCGTGACTTTCAAATCGCTTCGGATGCCTATATTGGACGTGGCTGCATTGCATACCTTCGAGCCCCTCAGCTTCGGGTCCAAAAGAAATTCAAAGGTTTCGAAATGCTTGAGATAGCCTGTCCCAATGCGCCTTTCGGTTTTCAGTCGTTGCAGGCTTTCGACGTATCCTTTGTATTCTTCCAAGTCCAGCCACAGCTCCTTGCTGGACTCCGCCCTCCCTCCCGGGATTACCCTCGCAAAGTTGATGGCCGGCACCCCCCTCTCCTGCAGTATGTCGATGATATTCGGAATCTGCTGGAGGTTTTTTCGGGTCACCACGCATGACATGTTCAGCTTTATTGGGGATGCGGACACCATCTCAACTTTTTCCATGAGCGTGCGGAAACTGCCTTTGATTCCCGTCAGGTCTTCATGCGTCCGGGCATCCGCACCATATATGCTGCTCCTTATGCATTCGACATTGACAGTTTCAAGGAATGCCAGCATTTTTTCATCCATTTTTGACAAATTGGTGTTCAGGATAATTGAAAACTTGTGCGCATCGATCATCTTGACTATCTCAAACCAATCATCCCTTACGGTCGGTTCTCCTCCAGTGACAATAATTTTTTTGAAGCCGAGGGGCCGCAACTGGCCCAGGACGCCCTCGCATTCTTCGAGTGTGAATTCCCGGGGCCTTTTCCTTCCCGCATCTGCAAGACAGTGCCTGCAACGGTAATTGCAGGCTCGAGTGATTTCGAGCTCGACAGTCTTCACACAAAGTTGCTTCCCCGGAAAATATAACCTTATTTGATTTTCTCCAGCCAGCTCCCGAACTCCTCGCCCTTCCACCTGACTGCCCTGGCCGCCCGGAGCATGATGTCCTTCACGGGCATATTGCCGAAGCTCTCCACGTAGAATTCAAACTCCGCAGGCGCGTCCTTGGTCTGCTTGTAGAAGGCGTGGCCGGGCTGCCATTTGGCATGCTCTTTGCCTTTGCCCACCACGGCCCAGGCTTCAACTTCGACTTCCTGGCCCCTGTCAAGCTTGACCAGCGGGATGTCCGGGAAGGCCGGCACAATTTCAGGGTCCATGCTTTGCAGGTCCCGGGAATACAAAGTTGCAGGGCCTTCGCCCTTGAGTATGAAGGCAACCTTGTGGTTGTCCTTGTTTTCGTAGGCCTCCGGTGCAGCCCTGATGGGAATCAGGCCCAGCCTGAGCGCCAGCACCTCGTCATAGAAGGCCGAGTTGTTCTTCAGTATATTGACGTCCTCTATGGCCATGCACGGCACTTCAGTCATGATGGCCCGCCTGATGGCGTTCACAAAACTGACCGGTGCACCGCTTATCTTGAATATCATCCACTCCACAGGCTTGTTGCCCTTCTTGATTGTTTCAATTTTCACAGTCTCCGCCCCCTCCTTCCCCCCGGCTTCTTGGTGGTGTCGTGAGGGATGGGAGTTACATTTTCAATCTTGCCTATCCGCAGGCCGTATCTTGAGAGCGCCCTGACAGTTGCATGTGCACCCTGGCCGGGGTTCCTGGCTCCATGGCCTCCGGGAGCTCTGATTTGTATATGGACGCCGGTTATGCCTTTCTCCAAAGCGTCCTTGGCAGCCTTGTTGGCTGCAATCATGGCTGCGTATGCAGACCCTTCGAGCCGGGACGCCTTCACCACGCGCCCCCCGCTCCAGCGGGTTATGGTTTCGGAGCCGGTGATGTCGGTGATTGTGATGATGGTGTTGTTCTTGCTGGCATAAATCTTGGCTATGCCCCAGCGGATTTTTTCAGGCTTCGGCATCTTCAGTCTCCTCCTCTTCAGGAAGCGGTTCCGATTTTTCAACAGCTTCATCCACTTCTTTCAGTTTTTCAGCAGCGTCCTCCTGCTTGTCTTCGGCACCCTCCTTTTTTTCAGGCTCCTCTTCTTTTGCTTCCGCTTTTCTCAGCGGATGATTGGGGTCTGAAATAGGGGAGTTGTCGGCATATTTGACGAGTGGCTCTTCATCAACTTTGACATGGTAGCTGGGGATTGATACGACTCTGTCGCCCACCATTATATGGTTGTGGATTATCAACTGCCTTGCCTGCCTGATGCTGTTGGCCAGCCCTTTCCTGTACACTATGGTCTGCAATCTCCTCTCAAGCAGGTCCTTGACTTGCAGTCCCAGTATATCATCCAGGCCGAAGTCGCCCTTCAGGATGCCCTGCCTTTTGAGCTTGGCAAAAATCTCTTCCTTGCCTGTTTCATCAGTGAAAAATTTCCGGGCGCTGTTGCGGAAGCTGCTGATTATCTGTTTGGCCTTCCAAAGCTCCCTTTTGTTTTTCAAGCCGTAGATGCTTACAAGCTTGCTTTCCTCCAGAATCCGGGCTTTGTCAAATTTTTTGGCCGGCTTTTTGTAGGTGGGTCTCTGCTTCTTCACATCAATCACTTCACTTCTTTACTTTGCTCCTGCTGACCCCCATGGACCTGCCCTTGCGCCCGGTGGACTTGGTTTTTTGGCCCCGCACTTTCAGCCCCAGGGCATGCCTTACGCCTTTGTAGCTTTTTACTTTCTTCATGCGGTCCAGGATATTTTTTTTGTGTATTATCAAATCAGGGCCCACAAAATGAGCGTCCCTGCCTGTAATGGAGTTTTTGCGGGCATTGACCAAATGGGCAGGAATTCCATGCCCCAGCGGGTCAAGGACGCATTTTTCAATCCTTTCGATTTCCTCATCACTGAGCATGCCGAAGGTGTAGGAAGGCTCCAGCTTCAGGACTTTCATTATTGCATCCGCCATGACATCCCCGACCCCCCTGATGCGGGTCAGGGCCAGCTTGGTAGGCAGATCGCCCTTCAGCTCGCTGGAAGCGACCCTGACTATGTGCTTCATACTGCTTTTGGATTTTTTATCAATTTCAGCCACACATTCACCCCTTTAATTTTAATATAAGGCTTACGGTCTCCTCCTGTAATTCCCTGCCTGGGGCCTCCTTGGGGGGAGCACAAAGAAATAGTATTTTTCATCTTCTTCAAGCTCCTTGAGTATCCTCTCTTTCAGGCTTTTTTTCAGGTCGAGAATCAGCGGAATTCTGTCTTTTATGTCCTGCAGGCTTTCAAAGGGCTTCCGGCGCTTCTCAATTATCTCCCACATGTGCTTCTTGCCTATGCCGGGCATGAGCTCCAGACTGTGCATGCGGGTTGTGATGGACGATGCTTTGTTGAAGAAATCCACAAATCTGGCTTCGTCTTCATCAATCAAACGCTCTATTGCACTTTCAAGCTCTGCTTTGGCGGCGCTGGACAGGCTTTCTTTTTTGATCCTGGCCCATGCCTGCACCTTCTCCTTGTCGTCCAGCTCGAACTCGTCCCCGACCTTCAGAGCCCCGCTGTTGCCTGCTTCTTCGGTCAGGACCGCCGCAACCAGGAAAAGCTTGTTTTTTGAAAGGGCATATGCCAGAGGCATTGTCAGATAGCCTCCCCTCAGCACCCTCAGGTTCCTGTGCCTGAACTCCCTCTCGGCGGACTGGTCCAGGCTTATCGGAGTTCCTTTTCGGACTAAATCCAGAATCACAAAACTATCCATGCAATCACCTGTACTTGGCCAGAATCTCCAGAATTTTTTGTATGTTGTCCTTGCTCAGGGTGATTGTTTCCTTGACCATCAGGGCTTTCAGCTCGTCGGCGGTCTCTGGCATGATGTCTATGAGTTTGATTATATTCTTCTCTTTCAGGCGGGGGATATCCGCAGTCTCAAGCTCCTTCATGAGCTTCTGGGTGTCCCCCCAGTTGAGCTTTGAAAATTTGCTGACATACTCCTTGGCCAGCTTCTGCTCATAGTTGAGCTCTTTTATTTTGGCAAGCTCTTTCTTGACAAAACTCAGAGGCACGGCTTTTTTTTCTATAACATCCCCAAACATCTACTTCACCTTCCTCAAATGTACGGGGTGGCTGGTTATTAGTTTTGCTGTCTTTACGTCCTTGATTTCAACAATATACGACCTGCCTTTTTTTTCCTTCACTACCCCCATTTTGCCGTGGAAGCGGGGGTGGGGCATTCCTTTGTGGACTGCAGGCTCAATGACTATCTGCACTTTGTCGCCTGTTTCAAACTCCTGCAGAATCTTATTGACCGGAGGCATGCCTCTCACTGACTTGCGCAGTTTCTGCCGCGTCCTAGCCCTGAAACCTTTTGCTTTGGATACCATTTTCAATTCCACCCGAGTACAGCACCACTTCCCTGTTTTCGGTGTTTATTATACTTACACTTGGGGTTGCAGGTGCACCTGCCCGGCCGCCCCCCCACGCACCCGTGGCGGAGCCGGGATTCACCACAACCACCCCTTCGGTTTTAAAGGTTTCCTGCCGGTGTGTATGCCCGCAGACCACAAAATCGTGGCCTTTCTGCTTGGCGTATCTGGCCATCTCTTGGTATCCCCCGCGCCCGAAGCGGTCCCCGTGCATCAGGAGCAGTTTTATCCCGTCCAGCTCCAGGCTGATTTCCCTGGGCAGTTCGAACCTGTCCATGTTCCCCCGGACGGCATAGACGGGGGCCACCCTCTCCAGCAGGTAGATCACTGAAGGGTCCGTTGCGTCCCCGGTGAAAAGAATCCTGTCCGGCCGCTCCTCCACCAGCAGCTTCATTATCCACTCCGGGATTTCGGCAGCCCTCTCGGGGATGTGGGTGTCTCCGAGGCAGAGAATCTTCATAGTTTTCCTCATCACGGACCTAAAAAACCTTTTTTAAGCAAGGCAGTCTTTGCGTATGTGATGACGCCGTCCCAGTCTGACCGGTGATGATTGATGGGCGATCTGAAACTTATGATAAGCTTATAAATTATAAGCACTATCCTTCCCTATGAAGGATGTCATTATCATCGGCGCCGGGCCCGCCGGCATGGGTGCCGCCATCTACGCCCAGAGATACGGCATGAAGGCCACTGTGGTGGACGGCAAGACCGGCGGGACCATGACTGAGAACCCGGAGATTGAAAACTACCCCGGCCTCCTCCGCAAGTCCGGGTATGAAATCGGCCAGCTCATGATGGAGCATGCGGAGAGCCTGGGGGCGGAGTTCCTGCCGGAGATGGCGACTGACATAGCGGTGAATCCGGACAGGACATTCACTGTGAAGACGGACTGGGGCAAACAGCTCCAGGCCAAGACTGTGCTGGTTGCGACCGGTCTCAAGAAAAGGAAGCTCGGTGCAGTGAATGAAGACAAGTTTGCGGGGCGCGGGGTCAGCTACTGCGCCACCTGCGACGGCGCCTTCTTCAAGGGAAAGACAGTGGCTGTGGTCGGCGGAAGCGACTCCGCCGGCGTAGCTGCTTTCATACTGGCCGAATTCGCCGACAAGGTCTACATAATCTACCGACGCGGCAAGTTCTTCCGCATGAATGCAACATATGTGAAAAAAGTGAATAAGAACCCAAAGATAGAAGTCATATTCAACGATGAAGTTGCGGAAGTGAACGGCAGGGACACAGTGGAAAGCCTGAAACTCAAGAGTGGCAGAGTCCTGGAGGCACAGGGACTCTTCATTGAAATTGGGCGCTCGCCTTATCTTCCTTTCAACGTGGAGGGCTTCCAAATTGAGACTGATGAGAGAGGCTTCATCAAAGTCGGCCCCGACCAGGCCACCAATGTGCCCGGTCTTTTTGCGGCAGGGGATATAACCACTGCCAGCAACGGCATGCACCAGATAGTGACTGCCGTGGCCGAGGGCGCCGTTGCCGCTGCGTCGGCGCATAAATACCTGCTGGAGGGTGATTGAATGGATCCATGGGAAAACGCAAAAAAACAATTGTTTAGGGTTGCAAAGGACTTCGATATTGAAAAATCTGTCGTGGACATACTGTCCCGCCCCGAGCGGGCTGTGGAGAGCAGGATTGCCGTCAGGACGGACGACGGCTCCACCAGCATTTATCCTGCCTACCGGGTCTGGCACAATACCGCCCGTGGCCCGGCCAAGGGAGGCATCCGCTTCCACCCCAACGTCACCCTTGAAGAAGTGAAGGCCCTTTCCATGTGGATGACCTGGAAGAACGCTGTAGCAGGGGTTCCATATGGGGGAGGCAAAGGAGGTGTTATTGTGAATCCCAAGGAGCTCAGCCGGAGTGAATTGGAGCACCTCAGCCGTGCATACGCCCGGCAGTTCGCATTCCTCTTCGGCCAGGACACAGACATTCCGGCCCCTGATGTGAACACCAATTCACAAACCATGGCGTGGATGCTGGATGAACTCGAAGCCATGAAGGGAAAAAAGCAACCAGGCATGATAACAGGCAAGCCGGTTGAGCTCGGCGGAAGCCAGGGCAGGACCGAGGCAACCGGACTCGGCGGGTTTTTCACAATTCACAATGCAGTGAAAGCCTTCGATGTGCCCGGCCGGAGTGTTGCAGTCCAGGGCTTCGGCAATGTCGGCTATTATGTTTCGCATTTCCTCCACGAAGCCGGCTTCAAAGTTGTGGCGGTCAGCGACTCGAAGGGAGGCATCTACGATCCGAACGGCCTGAATGTGGATGCTGTCATGGACACCAAGAAGCGCACCCGCTCGGTGGTCAACTACTCCGGCAACCGCATCAGCAACGAAGAACTGCTTGAGCTTGATGTGGATATCCTTGTCCCTGCAGCCCTTGAGAATGTGATAACCCGTCGCAACGCCGGCGACATAAAGGCCAGGCTGATAGTGGAGCTTGCCAACGGCCCGACCGCACCGGAGGCCGACAGGATTCTCGAAGAGTCCGGGCAGGTTGTAGTCCCCGACGTGCTGGCCAACTCAGGCGGGGTTTCAGTCAGCTATCTGGAATGGGTCCAGAACCGCATGGGGCTCTACTGGGAGAAGGAGGATGTTTTCGGCAGGCTGAAGAAGATAATGGATGATGCTTTCCGGCACGTCCATCAGTTCTCAAAAGAGCACAATACACCCCTCAGGAACGCATCAATAGGGCTGGCTGTGGGCAAGGTGGCAGAAGCCATGAAGGTCCGCGGGGTCTTGTGATAGTTTTTTAATTTATGCACTTTCATCCTGCATGCATTTTGGCAGTGAGATGAAAATGGACGAAATCAACAGCCTGGGCCGGCTGTACAGCTATGTTTACCGCTGGAAGAGCCCTCTGCTGAAGAAAATTAATGAGAATAGGAAAAAATACGGAAGGATGCTTGCACCCACTTTTGAAGATGCGGTCAAACTGTTGGAGGATATTTACCGCGGTGAGGGGGATGAAATATACAACACAGACCCCGTGACCGCCGAACTCATTGTATCCTCCTTTGCCGGTGCGAAGAGGACAACTCCGTTTGTGGTGGAAGTCAACGGGAGGCCACAGCTGACTTGGTGGGGGACCGAAATCATAGCCCTTGGACAGTATGAAGCTGCAAACAACAGCAACAGTCTGGTTTCTGCAGCCAAATCTGCAATTGACGCTGCAGAAAGATACATTGCCGGCAGACTGGATTACAATGGGTATTACGAGCCTTGAAACTGCTTTTGGACATAAACCATATAATTCTTGGGAGCCCAGTTTCTTCTGGGCGACCGTGGTGTAGTGGTAGCATACTGGCCTTCCAAGCCATTGACTCGGGTTCGAATCCCGGCGGTCGCACGAGCTTTTTAGAAAAAAGCTCGACCAAAAATCAAACCAACAATGAAAATAAATACCTTTCAAAACGTAAAAATTAACTGCCCAGACTGATATTACAACCAATGCCTTTGTAGATTCCTTTTTGTCTGGTTCTTCTCCAAAAGAAGTTCCTAATATACGAACAAGCTTAGTTTTTTATTGTTTCCCTGTTTTTTTGTACATGATAAACATCGGTCACAAACCCATTGTCAAAAGGCGCGCCGTCGCCGAAGGCAGGCTCCAGCTTTCCCGAAACTCCGCCGAGGTGATACTCCAAAAAGCACTTGAGAAGGGGGATGTCTTTGAGGCTGCCAAGCTGGCCGCCGTCCGGGCCGTCAAGGACACACCCCGCACTGTTTTCCATTGCCATCCCATCCACATTACCAAAACCGAGTTTGAAGGCAAGTTGCACGGCAATGTCTTCGAGGCCCGTGTGGCCGTGGAAGCCATGGACCGCACCGGGTGCGAAATGGAGGCCCTCAACGGTGTTCTGTCCGCCTTGGCCAATGTCTGGGACATGGTGAAGCCTTACGAAAAGGACCTTCGGGGGCAGTATCCCCGCACCAGGATTTTTGATGTCCGGATTGTGGAAAAGACTAAAAACCCTCGGCGGGAATGAATGCAATGGGGTTCGGGCCGTGGAAGGGGAGCAGTTTCCGCAAAGCCCTCGGCATGAGCGTCAGGCAGATTGACGGGTTTGTCCAGTACTCCAGGGCCGGCAAGAAAGTGAATTTTGTCGGGACCAGGGAAGAGATTGAAAAACAGCTGAAGATTCTGCCACGCTCTCCTGTGAATCTTCCCGAGAAAATCACCGATTATTATATGATTGAATTCCCAAAGACATTCGTCCCGCCGAATGGGCGCCAGGTCATATTTGTGAAAATTCCTCTTGAGGTCGAAGTCAGGTTCAATGACAAAAAGGTGGATATTATTGGATTCACAAAAACGTCCTTCATACTTTACGGCCCCGTGGATGGGGGCATCATTGCGCGCCGTATAATCGGCGAAGTGATTGATGAAAAGGACATCAAGAAAGCTGCCGATGGGAGGCACATGGTCATGCCCCTGCGGATCAAGAACTACACTTCAAAAATCCGCGAGGTGACCCGCATCCTGATAAACACCAATTACATGGACCTCTATTACGCTGAAGGGGGCAGGCAGGTCATGACTGAAAAAATCAAAATGGATTTGACGGCGCGCGGAGTTTATGTCCGCCACCTGAACGCTTCCCATGTCAAAGGGCTGAAGAAGCTGTCAGGCAACAGCCAGCTTTTGAAAAAAGAGGAAAGGATGAAAATGGAGTGGGAGGAATGGTAGATTTCGCAGCCATCAACTGGGCAGGCATAGGCTCTGCAGCCATTATTGCACTCATAGGGTTCTTCATCTCCCGCAACCTCTCGAAGATTGTTGAGAGGGCCTTGAGGAAGACTATGCCCACAGGAACCGCCAAGAGCCTGTCCCGCATAATCTACTATGCTTTCATATTCATCCTGGTGCTCTTTGTCCTTTCCCTTGTTGGAGTGAATGTCCAGATTCTTCTCGCAGCAGGAGGAGTGCTCGGCGTTGCAATCGGGTTTGCCAGCCAAAAAACCGTTTCGAATCTGATATCCGGCATCTTCCTCTATATCGACCGCCCCATGGATATAGGGGACTCGGTTGATATTGAAGGGACCGGCGGGACAGTCCTTGACATATCGCCTCTCAGCACCCGCCTCCGCTCCTGGGACGGTCCGGTAATCCGCATACCAAACTCCAAAGTCTTTGACTCAAAAATCACCAACTACAAAAAAACAGCAGCCCGCAGAATTGAATACAAAATCGGCATCAGCTACAGGAGCAAAGTGGACAAGGCTGTCAAAATTATCAAGAAACTCCTCGATGATGAGGCATTTGTTCTTGACTCGCCCGGGCCAACAATCTGGGTGAGCAACCTGGCGGACTCGGCGGTGGAGCTCACCGTCCGGGCATGGGCGCCTGCTTCAAAGATGTTTTCAGTCAAGACCTCGATGCTCCAGAAAATCTATGAGGCCCTCGCCAAGAATAAGATTGAAATTCCATATCCCCAGATGGATGTACACTTGAAACGCCGGTGATTTTTACTGTTTTAGAGTTAATAAGAAAGGAGCATTCGATTCTGCCGATTTGGAGCAATTATTGAATGTAATTCTTTTAATATCCCTTGTTCTATACTTATGATGGATTCCAGACTTCGATTAGTCCTTGTTCTGTCACTTTTCTTCATATTGGTGCCGGTCCAGGCCGTGACTATGGAGTGGTGGAATGCCAGCTGGAATTACCGATACTGCGTTAGCATAAACTCATCGAAGTACTCCCGGACGGACTGGCCGATTGAACTCAACATCAACTTCACATCCCTTATGGGCGACGGCTTGACTTTCAACAGCAACAGCACGAGGGTGGTCGAGCAGAACGCCAGCACAGGAACAGTGATCGGCGAGAAGTATTACCAGTTTGATGCTGCAGCAGATTACAATCCGACCACGAATGCAGTTGGGACGGTGGTCTTTCATTTGAACGGAACTCAGGCGTACGAAAACCGAAGTTTTTGCATTTACTACGATACCAATGAATCTTCATTTTCCGCCCCAACATACGATACGGGGTTGAACTATTCACTGAACGGTGAGATATTGAATGTGAATGTTACCGTCGAACCGGGGAGCGGGAAGGGGCTCCGGATGTGGCTTGATTCACATCGCGGTGAATTGACATCCGGATTTTACAAGGTGCAGGATTTCAACGGAAACACTCTTTTGGATGCAGCCGATAACGAACGTACTTTTATTTATTCACAATATTCCAACAGCTCTGCCAATTTTTCATTCGAGGCGGAACCGTTTCAACTGGTTTACGAGGGTCCGATGCGCTTGGTGTTTGAACAGACAGCCAATGAAACGTATTGGAATCAATCAGGCAACAACACTGAAGGTCGCATGACTTTCCGTTATACTTTCTACTGGCTCAATCAATGGGTGAAGGTTGAGCAGATTTTCAACAATACGGCGACTTATGCAATCAACCGGAGTTCGACTCCTGCAGGCGCCTTGAGGTTTGAAAATTTTCGTGCAGGCTTTGACTTTGTTGTCCAAGGCAACAATTCAGATCCGGGCTCGTGGCAGTGGGCGGCAGCAGATTTAGCCAATTACCATGTCGGCATCATCAACAAGGAAGAGAGCATATCTGAGTTTTCATCCCAGGACCGCAACATGTCTGCAGGCGCAATTGGTATCGAGCTGGACCAGACGGAAATCAGTCCTGGAGCAACAATTTCAGAAGAGGCCGTCGTCCACTTCAACAGCCCCCAGTATATCAAGGGGTTTCCTTCATCCATTCAGATCCGCGGGCTGTCGGAACGGTTTGTGTTTGCACCTGTCGTCGGGGTCCAAAGTTATGAAAGATGGAAGGTGGAGGTCAATGCAAGCACAGACCATCTTCACTACAACCGAAATGAAACTGTGTTTATTTACCTCAATCTGACGTATGATTCTGGGAATTTAACCAAAGCTGTGAATGCAACATTATTCTATCCATCAGGAAGTGAAACTTTTCCGTTGTATGACGATGGAAGCCATGGGGACGAGAGTGCTGGAGACTTGCTGTATACCAACACATACAACCTTACCAACACATCAGATATCGGAGTCTGGAATGTATCCATCACTGCATATGGAATTTCCGATAATGTGTTGAATCAAAGCAACACATCATTCACAGTCCACAGCAAACTCTCGTCCCAGGTTTTCATTGAAAATCCATACGGCTATGCATCACGCAGAGTGAATGCAACACTTGTCCTTAAAAATTACAGAAATGATACCGCAATTGTTGGAGCTGATGTCAACTGCAGTTGGGACGGCCAGTACGGCGCCACAATTGTGGATGACGGCAACGGCAATTATTCAATCAATTTCACCGCTCCGGACCACTACGGCATCTACACTCTCAACTGCACATCAAGCAAAGATGGAAATTGGGGGGAAGGCCTGAAGACTTTTACGGTCATAGAGCTAAACACCAGTTTTTCGGTTGCTTTAAGCACAGTTCCTTCAGGGGCGTCATGGGACAATATCACGCAATTCCAGAACCAGACTTTGATTGTGCTGGCCAATGTAACCAATCTCGGAAACGGCACTGCAGACAATGCCAACTTCAGCTTTCATCCGCCCGATGGGTGGGTCAGCAATTCAACTTTTGAACTCCTCGGGTTTGTTGACTTGTTTGAGTCAAAATTGCTGTATTTTGAAGTCACAGCTCCGACTGCCGTTGCACCCGGCAACTATTCATTCAATGGGACGGCAGTATGGACGAACCCCGATTTGAATGTCTCCAATCAGACAGGGTATGCCAATTTCACTGTTGACCCTAACCCACTGATGAATGTATCTGAAGAAAATATATCGACCGTGGCGACCCCGGGGCAGTGGACTCTCCTCCAAAACATTACTGTACTTTCAATCGGCAACTATAAACTTGTCAATGTAACTTTCAACGCAACTGGTTTTCAAAATATGACTTTCAATTTCACTCCATGGAACATCAGTGAATTGACCGAGGGGCTTAATCAGTCTGTGGAGGTTTGGGTTTATGTTGCTGCCGACCATGAACGTGGGACATTCAACGGAACGCTTTTTGCGAATGAATCAACAGGGCTTTCCGATTCTGTGGCTTTGGAAATCCAGCTGCTTGAAACCGAAATCAGCTTGGATGCCAACCCTTTATTTATACCGGCCGACAATACAGGATGGTTTGATTTTACCAATTTCACATTCCAGGTCAATACTTCGAATATTGGCTCTTCCACCGGGTTTGATGTGAACATATCTGTTGAAGGCCCGCCTGAATGGATAACCAATTATACTGACAATGTGGCCCACTGCGGGGATATGGCACCCGGAGAAAACTGCTCCAAACCCTTTGAAATCGCAATCCGGCAGGCACCCCCTTCTTTGTACAATTTGGTTGTGAATGTCAGCTGGTACAATCCCGGTATTGGCGTAAAATACAACACAACTCAGATTCAAGTCAATGTCAGTTCCAATCCGAAAGTCAATGCCACGCCACTTAATTTGTCTGGAGTTGGCAATCAAGGACAGTCTACGAACTTTACAGGATTTAGGCTTTTGGGAGTTGGAAATGAAGAAGTTTCAGATATTTCATTCACCGTTATCGGGTTTGATGCGGATTTTTCATTTGATTTCAGCCCTTTGATTTCCTCCGTCCCGGCTGGAATGAATACTACTGTCTGGGTGAATGTAACGATTGCTCCGGGAAAAAACCCCGGCAACTATACCGGTGTCCTGAACATCAACAGCTCAAACGCAGAAAATATCACACGCACAATGAAAGTCGAAGTGCCGGTTTCGCGCTCATGGCATATCCAGCCCAACAACTGCACTGCTGCCATGGTCCAGGATGAAGGTGAAATTTGCAACGTGACCATATACAACACAGGCAATGTCCAGTTTGATGTGAATATTACTGAAAACTACATCAACCACACTTACGCCAATCAAACATTTTTCACTCTTCCAAAGCAGAGCGCCCGCCAGGTCACCTTCCGCTGGAACTTCACAGGAATCCAGAGGGATTTCTACAACATTTCGTACATATTCAATGCAACAACCGGCCCTGCCTCCCCTGACTGGGCATACTTCAACATAACTCTCCTGCCCTCCCAGCCCCCGATCATTATCCTGAACCGCTCCTCCAATATAACAATGCAGGAAGACGGAATTGTGGTCATTTACGCCAATATAACTGATTTGTCGATGCAGGGGCTCTCCAGCGTAAGGATGAGGGTCTCAAAGCCCGGCGGTTTTGTGTCTGAACATCTCATGTCCTATGTGGACAACACCAACAACTCATGGCTGTATTATGACAGCTTTCCCGGAGGATGGGGCAGCCTGAATGTGACAGGCGTATACACCTTTACTGTAATTGTAACAGACACCCTCGGCATATCCGGCCAAAATTCAACATCTGTTTATGTGTATCCAAAACTCAACGCTTCCGTCAGGACCGGTTTCAACCTTTATTTTACAGGCGAATCCTCTTCAATTTACCTGACCACCAAGGATACCGCAGGGGTTAGTCTGCCTTCCAACATAAGCTTTACCATCCACGACCCCGATGGAAACCTAAGGCTGAATTTCACAGGAGAGACGGGAGTGAATGGAACTTATGAACCTGTACCGTCTTTCATTTTCCCAAGCGATGCGCCTTTGGGTGATTATGTCCTTGAACTTTTTGCAGAGCATTATGACCCGGCATCCGGCAGGCTTGTGAATGACAGCCATACTTACACTCTGCCTGTAGTTGAAAAGTACGGCGGTGAATTCACAACGACAGTTGTCTGGTATCCTGATTCGGTCATGGATTTTTACATCATGCTTTATGCACAACGGGAAATTGAGGCTCCGGATTCAATGGAGCTGACAGTCTACGACCCGGCACAAAACATCTTCTTCACGGCGACTTCCGGCTTTGATACTGTAAGCGCCTCCAACCAAACCCTTCTGTACCGCTATGATTACGCGATGCCCATCAACACCAGCGCCGGCCACTATCTGGCGGATTTGAGCGTTTGGAAGGGGGGCAGGCTTTTCAAGTATATGGATTCCTTCAGGGTGTCAAAAGGAGGCCCCTACGATGTTGTAATTCAGGATATCGACGCGGAAGTTCCACAGGGCGGAAAGGTCAACTTTACACTGCTGTTGATGAATATGGGCGACGTCAGCCAGGATGTGTATGTTGATTTTTGGATAACGGACTCCGACGGCAAATTGTATGAGAATATCACAGACCAGCCGATTTATGTGGAGGCCGGGAAAAACAGAAGCGTCGAAAGGTACATGAACATCTACAGCGACCAGCCTTTGGGGGACTACACGCTCCACGTCAGGGTTGACTATTCGACTTTCCAGGCCCCCATTGAAACTTCAAGGAATTTCAAAGTCGTGGAGCCTGAGGAGGAAGAAGAACCCGTCGTGCCTCCCATCATAGCGCCCGTCGAGGCTGCAGTGATTGAACTGACTGTGGACAACAGATTCCCGGATGAGCTTTTCATGTCGAAGGGCTCTGTTGCGTATCTCACCATTGAAGTCGAGAACACCGGCAATGTCGATTTGTCGGACATCACAGTCTTCTTTGAAGGCGTGCCGACAAGCTGGTTTGAGGTCATCCGAAGCATACCCTACCTCGCCCCGCGGTCCAAGGGATACCTGATGGTCCGGTTTACTGTCCCGAGCGATGCAGAGGCTCGGACCTATGTGATGAAGATGCGCGCGATTTCCACTGAGACTGAAACACAGGAATATTACAAGCTGACAGTCTTCAAGACCAATATTGCAGCCCTGCAGGCCCGCATAGACAACCTCAACAACCGCATCAGCCAGCTCGAAGAGAGGGCCGGCGAGCTTGCAGCTTCAGGCGCCGATGTGTCCCGGGCTCTGGCCCTGCTCCGCAAATCCCGAGAAATGATTTCGGCGGCGGAGACTTATCTGAGCGAGGACAAGACTGTGGATGCCATCAGCACCATATCAGATATTGAAAACACCTTGGAGGAGGTGGAATACCGCCTCTCAATAGCAAGCCCTGTAATATTCAGGCCGAAGCTCCCCCGCGTATCCCTGGAGCTGATTCTTGCAGTCTTGGCCACGGTGGTCGTAATAATAGCCCTGATTCTTCTGGCCCGCAGGCTGTCCCTTGAATTTTCGACCCAGCGCAAGAGGGCCATCCGGAAAGTCAGCAAGATTATGGGGGAGAAAAGGCAGATTGCCCCGACCTCCGATTTGGTCGAACTGCTCCGCAGGCAGTATGAGGAAGGCCTGGTTTCGAGGGAGACCTTCGATGAGCTAAAGGGCTTTTTGAAGTAGTCTTTTTTTCATCCGGAACTCTTTTGATTCTGGTTTCCCCCTCCCAATCCTCTGCCTGGGTTTGTCTTTCCTGCTGAGCCTTTTGACGGGCGTCCTTTTCAGCCCGTTCTTCCTGTCATCCTTGCTGAGCCTCCTGACCTCTTTCTTTTTCGGCTCTGCTTCTTCTGCTTTTTTCTCTTCCTTTTCCTCCTCTTCAGGCTTCGGTTCCGGGGCGGGCTCCGGCTTTGGAGCAGGTTTGGGCTCGGGCTCAGGCTTTGGAGCGGGTTTGGGTTCAGGCTCTGGTTCCTGTTCAGGCTTCTGTTCGGGTTGAGGTTCAGGCTCAGGCTCCGGCTCGGGGGCAGTCGGTTCCTCCTCCTGGTCAGGCATCTTCATTTCTTCCTTGGGCTCTTCTTTTTTGGGTTGTATAATTTCTTCTTCTTCAACTTCCTCAAGGCTTTCCAGCTCCTGCTTCTCCCTTTCAGCTTCCTGCTTCAAGGCTTCCTGGCGTTTTTTCTCAGCTTCCTCTTCGAGCCGCTTCTCCTCTTCCTTTATTTTTTTGAGCTCTTCCTTGGTCGGCTTCAGCTTTTTCTCTTTCTTTTTGCCCTGCTTCCCTTCTTTGGGCTTTTCGGGAGCCTCGGGGGCCTCCGCTTCAATAGTGACTAAAGGTTTTTCCGGAGTTTCTTCCTCCTCTTTCTTGAAGAGGGGTTCGGGCTCAGCATCGATACCTCTCTTTTTGCGGATGACATAGTCTATTTCCTGTATTTTTCTTTCAACACCAAGCTTCAGCTCTTCATAGCTCTTCTTGCTGATTTTGTTGTTCCGGCTGTCCGCCTCTATTGCAGAAAGCAACGCATTCATTTTTTCTTTTTCTTTCTCCAGGTCTGCAACGGATTTTTTGAGGTTTTCAAGCACCGCGACCCGCCTCCGGAGGTTCTCAAACACGACGGGGCTTATGCCTGCCGTCTCTTCGACAATGATATCCTTCAGGGACTCCAGCATTTTTTCAAGGTCCTTTTTCTTCACGACTTCTTCATCAAGCCTGAAAGTGAGTTTATCGATATTCTTTGAATTCTCCTTCAGCAGAGCATCCGCCGTTTCAATCTTGTCTACATTCTTCTTGATGAAGCCAAGTTTGTCATTCATTTCTAAGAACATGGCTTCAACTTTCCCTGCCAGCTTGTCGCTGTACTTGCGGTTGTCCTCAATAAGCTTGACCTGCTTTTCTACATCCCGGGCGGCAGTCATGATATTGTCGACGCTTTTTATTTTTTCGAACCTCTGCGTGATGTCGGCGATTTTTTCATTGGCAGAAGACAGCATGTCGTTGAGCCTTTCAATTTCTGATTTGTTCCGTTCAAGGTTTGCATTGAATTTTTCGAATTTGGCCGTGATTTTTTGGGGGTCTGTTTCTTCAACGATTGCAGCGACCCGCTGGAAATCGCCTTCAAGTTGGCTGGCAGCCTTCTCCCTTTCAAAGACCATCCGGCGGGTGTCGCCGAGTTTTTCATTCAGATCCATAATCCGCTGGTTGAATGCATCCAGCATTCCGTGGAACATGTCGATTTTGCCTTCGAGCTTGTCTATGC
Organism: Candidatus Undinarchaeota archaeon; assembly: GCA_964549355.1. Classification (GTDB taxonomy): domain Archaea; phylum SpSt-1190; class SpSt-1190; order SpSt-1190; family SpSt-1190; genus JAAOXW01. The sequence goes on from CAZJUS010000006.1 coordinate 21,192, forward strand.
GCACTACCACATCGGAGATGGTCGGGAGCTTCTCTTGGCCGAGCATTGATTCGCGGTCGGGCTCGCTGACAAGGCCTTCCTCTTCAACAATTTCCCCTATGGTTTTTTCTCCCCCGCCTTCCCCTTCACCGGCCGGGGCTTCTGCTTCTTCCTTAGGAGTTTCCAGCTTATTTTCTCCCTTTGGAGCTTCCGGCTTTTCGGTTTCGGCCTTTTCCTCCTGCGGTTCTTTGGGAGCAGGTCCAGGACCGGCAGCTTCCGGAGCCGGCTCCGGTGCGGGTTTGGGCTGGGTTGCAACTTCCTGGGTTTCCTCCTGCATTGTTTTTTCTTCCTTTTTTTCCCGGCTTTTGACTGCCCTGGACTTCCTCGGCTTCCTTGGTTTGGCCTGCGGCTTCTTTCTCTGTCTGGCGGGCTTCTTCACAGCTTTGGCGGCAGGTTTCCTGCTCTTGGCAGGGGCTCTTTTATTCACGAGGCGGGCCGGCTTGGCCTTCTTCTTTTTATCCACAAGGCTCTTCATTTTTTCTTTCATGAGTCCGCTATTCGCCTTGGCCATTTTGGTCACCTCCTTTTGCAACAACAGCTTCCTGCCTCATCCTCATCAGGTCCCGGGTGGAGCTCATCCTGAATTTTTTGGTCTCGTCCAAGGCTGCTTTCCTTTTTATGACAAACAGCCCGGAAAGCAAAACCAGGAAACTCAAGGGAATAAGCCCTGCCTTCAAGGGCACAGCAGATGCCTGCCCCCCCTCTTCATCTCCAGAGTTCAGCCCAAGTGGCGGCTCCCTCATGGCTACTTCAACATAGCGCCTGAGCGTCCCCAGCTCCTCTGAAACATCCTCATACTTTTCCTCGTCATAGAGCATGACTGCGTTGGCCCAGACCCCGCGCGCGATTGCAATGGCTTTGGTCCTTCCCGTCCTGCCCTCTATATTGTTCAGGGTCCGGTTGTAGTTTTCAAGCAGGGTCTTCAGTGAGAGGGGCGACTCGCTGACTCTGACACCCAATGTTTTTTCGACACCGCCCACATTGATGACGACCGGGAAGTAGCCCGCCCCTCCTGCTTTTACTTCAACCCAGAATTCTTCACTGCCGTTTTTCGGTGCGACCAGCTGTTTTTGGCATGCCACCTTCAAATCAGATTTGCAGTGGACTGCAAGCGGGAGCTCCCGCAGTTGGCTGTTTTCAACAGTCATAGTAATGTTCCGGGTTTTTTCAGGCAGCATTATTATCTCATCGGGGCCGAAAACCGAGACCGCCCATGCAGAAGCTAAGGCAAAAGTCAGGGCCACCGCAAAGAGCATGCGTGTTTTCATTCCAGCTTCAACCTCCCTTTGAGCCCGTCCAGATAGATTTGTGCCATCCTGAAGGCGCCCGTCTTGAGTTTATCTTCAGCCAGCTTGAGCTCCAGCTCTATATCGCTGGTGTCTTGGCCCTTCTCCTTCATGGCTGCAATCTTCTCACGTATCTTCCAGATTATATCGCCGAGCCTCTTATAAGTTACCAACTCCTCCTCCAGCAGCTTGTGGGGGCTGTGGATTAATGGGCGGAAGTGCACAAACCAAGGCTTACCTTTATTGTACCGCGGGTTCTGCACGAAGCCGACGCCGATTTCCTGCCTCAACAGCCTGGCTGCAAACTCATCGCCGTATTTCTTCCGGACCCTTTCTATGTCAGTGCCCTTCGAGTGCATCTGCACTTCAGTCAGGACGTTGCCCTTGACCGCTTCCTTGAAGTCCGACAAGACCTGCGAGATGACCATCAGGCCGAGGCCCCACTTTCGGAATTCCCTGGTCGCCTTCTCCAAAGCCACATACCCGCCGAGGCCTCCGTATTTTTCAAGCAGTCTGTGGACTTCGTCAAACACTAAGAGGGTCTTCAGGCCTGAAGCTTCCTCCCAAGGCTGTTCGAATATCCTGCTTATGATATTGCGGACGGTCTGGTCGAACTGCTTGGTGGTCAGCTTGTTGAGTGTGAATACTGTAATCTCGCCCGGCCTTATCCAGTTCCTGAAGTCTATCCTCATGATGTCGTCCGGACTGCGGATTTCGAAAATCAGGCCCTTGAAGGACTGGGCGTCTTCCTTCTTCATGCCGAATTTGCTGTAGGCGCGGAACATCTTTTCATCCTTGTTGGGCGCCAGGAAGCCGGTCCACTGGGCTGTCGGGTCGAAGACTATGATAGACATGTTCTTCTTGAGGGCCTCTTCTGCAATAACCATTGCAGATACAGTCTTGCCTGAACCGGTGGCCCCTGCCACGATGGCGTGGGTGGTCAAGTCATCCAGGTCAAACAGCGCAGTCTTGTCGGTGCCTGCAATTTTTCCAATCTTGACTGATGTGGGTCCTGCTTTCGGCAGCTCGTCCCAGCTGAGAGGCATTGAATACCTCTGCTTCTCTTTGCTCTTCTTTCGGATGGCGGCGCCATACCTGATTCCAAAGTAGATTCCCGGAGCTCCGAGGAGGAGTATTATCCAAGTCACCCACCATGTGAATATCCTCTTCAGGGCCTGGACAATCGCAGGCACTATGGTGATATCGAAACTGTCAGTGCTCAGGGCAGTCTTGCGTCCGTACCAGTAGTCCGCCTTGACTTCAACGATGTACCTGCCGGGCTCGGCATTCTCCGGGATGTCAACTTCGCGCCTGAACTTGTTGAGGTCTTTGAAGGCCACAGTTTCGGAAGCCAGAGTGACCAGCACTTCCTGGCCTTCCAGACTGATTATCGAGTAGTTCAGGACCACGTCGTCAACATCTTCCGTGGCTCCCATATTGATGAGGGTTACTTCAAATTTGAATTTTTCTCCTGGATGCACATTGGGAGTCAGGCTCTTCACCCTGACGTCCAGCAGAGACTCCTCAAGCAACTCGACTGCGGCGGTTGCAGCCAGTCGGTGTGTGAGATCTCCGACCTTGATGACTATGTCCCCTGTATATACCCCCGGCGTGGTCTCCAGTCCGGGTTTTATGCTGACTTCTATGGTTTTAGTTGAACTTGCAGGAATGGTGAAAGTATCGTACTGAAATTCAAGCATATCCCAGATTGGGCCTTCGGCTTCAATGGTCCCCGATACAGTTTCGTTTTGGTTGTTGATGATTTCAAGGGTGAATTTTTTGCTTTCCCCCGGGTATATGGTAAAGTCAATGATGGGTGCTTTGAATTCCAGCGGAACTTTGGCCTGCCCTCCGCCTGTGACCGCCCCCGGACTCGGCGCTATTCCTCCCCCGCCTCCGCCACCCCCTCCGCCGGCAGCTGCCTGGCCTCCACCGCCTCCGCCTCCTGCAGCACAGTCCTGCGGGCAGGTGGACACGCTTTCTCCATAGCTGGTTTCGCACACCTCGTCACCGCAGATATATTCCGCCAGTGTGTATGCACCGCCTATGCTGTCGAGGCTTGGAGTATAGATTAAAGATTCATTTATGGACCTGCCTGTGTTGTTCATCCGGGTCCAGGAATTGTTTACACAGCCGACATATCTCTGCCAGACCTCGCAGTGGTAGATGCCGAGATTTTGGATGGTGATGCCTGAATATCTGCTGTAGTCAAAGTACATCCTCCCGCTTGAGAATGAAAATGAAGTGGACGGATTGATGCCGATCAGCGAACCTGCACCTATCATTTCGGCTGAGATTTTACCGAAGGTGACCGGGTTTTGGTAGTCGGTCTGGATGGGCGTGTTGAAGAGCTTCATGTACACCCCCCAGTCGGGCAGTCTGGAATAAACATCATAGCTTCTGGCATCCACGATTTCGTCATATTCGCCCGATGCGTTTGCAGTTATGTTGAAAAGGGAAGCGGTTTCACCAGGCTCAAGCAACTCTATGGTGAGATTGATGGGCGGTTTGTTCGGGTTCTCCTCATTCCGTGCGGTGCCGTTTATCCTTGCAATTGGAAATACAGTGAATGTGTCGCTGGCATTGCCACAGTTCCCGCTGTTGTCGCAGGACACACCGACCACTGTGTAGACTCCTTCCAGGTATGTATCCGAAAATGAAAGCTCATACAAATACGAGTCCCCGGCCGTGCCTGTATGCGCGGGGGTGTACTCATGATTGGTGGCATCCGGGAACAGTATGCTCATGGTGGTGGTCGATACGCCTCCCGGGTCTGTAACATTGACCTTGAGGGTTGCAGTCAGGTTGGCCCCTATCCTGTCCGGCAGGATAAGCTTCACGACAGGAGGTTCGGTGTCCACATAAACCACCGCCTTCTGCTCGCTCTTGGTCTTGCTCAGGCCCAAGGAAGTGTAGTTGGAGACCACGATCAAATCATAGCCTCGTGCTGTCGGCAGGTCCGGAGCTGTGAAATTAATCTTCCATGAAGTGGAAGGCACATCGAAGTAGTAGTTGGAGATATTGACCATCTTCCTGTAGCCTCCGCCTTCCAGGTAGACATCAAAGGCCATATTGTTGGTGATGACAGAATAGCCATACTTTGCCCTGACGCTTGCGACTATGCTGTCGTTTGCTGTGATATTCACGACCGGCGAACTTTCAGTGGGCGACAGGATATCAATATAGTATGGGTGCACATTCATAGTCAAATCAGTGAATATCGAAACTGTGCCTCCTTCCTCGCTGGAGTTGGTGGCATTGAGTGAACCGTGGAAGGTCAGGAAGGACATGGTGCTCGGTGCGTTGTAGTCAATCCGGACCTGGCTCCGTCCGTCAAGGTCGATGAACACCTGGCTTGTGTTGAGTGAAGTGTATTGTGCAATATCTCCCGTCAAACTCAAATCAATGAGTGCAGGTGTGTTGCCCAGATTGTGAAGGGTGACAGTTTGGAATTCCCCGCTCTCTTCTGTGATTACATCTTTATCAACGACATCAGGTATGTTCTCCCACGTGGTGTTTATCGGCACCCGCAGCCACACCGGCATTGTGATGTTGACTGCCTGTCCCTGGTAGGTCCCATTGATGAGCATGGTGCCATTGTAAAGGCCTGTCTCGTAAATCTCAGGCACCGATACATTGACCGTAATTCCTACCAGCGTCCCGGGAAGGAGTTTACCCGCATCCTGCGGGGATATCCTCATATTGAAGTCGGTGCAGGTGGTGCCCGAAATGCAGTATATGCTGACATTGTTTACCTCCACGTTGCCGACTGAACTTATGGTGAAGTTTTTGGTCCCGTTCTGGTTGTTCATCACAGTGAAGTTCAGCGAGGACCTGTCAAGCTCAAGCTGCGGGTTTGCCAGCACATTGACAGTTACATTATCAACCACGGTGGCGTTGGAGCCGTCGAGGTTGGTCCAGTTCAAGTCGAAGGTGATATTATACAGCCCCGGCGCCAGGCCCTGCGGTATGGTGACCAGCGAAACCTCCACGTATTTGTCCTGCTTGAAAATCAAGGAGGTGTTCATATGGGTGACAGCCGTAGTCCACGCTATCGGCACGCCGATGTCTGCACTCACATTGAAAGCTCTGGCATAGCCCGTGTTGTTGAGGGTGAAGTTGGCATTGAGCTGGTAGTCCCGATCGCTTCTCATGTCGCTTATATTGAACGGGTCTTCGCCCAGTGTTGCATCAATAGTGGTGTTCTTGTGCCCCTGCACTTGTATGGGTGCCGTGCACCCTTCCAGATTCCGGGTGTCGCGGGCGCATATCCTCAGGGCATGGATGCCCGGCGTGCCTGATTCATATGTGGTGTAATATGTCTCATTGGTGTTGTTCATCTGCCCGATATACCACGAATTTTCGATGGCATACGTTAGGTTTGCAAGGTAAGTCATATTGGCTGCGGTGCCGTTGCCGAGCATAGTTATGAAAGTAATATTGAATCTGCCGGGCAGGGTGAAGTTGAAGTTCGGGACTGCATTGAAGACGGAGGATGTGCCGTTGGCCACCGATTCATTGCTGAACACCTGCTGGCCGTTGATTGACATGTTGAAGTACAAGGCGGTGTCATTGGTGGCGGATCCATTGAACACAGTGCCGTTGTGCAGATTCTCCACGGTGATGTTGAAGTATTTCATGCCACCGTAGAATTCAGTCAAATTCACTCCATACCAGAAACCATAGTCGCCGTTGGTCCCGTTGTGCAGGAAGGTTTCATTGGCTATGTCTGCCGGCTGGCTCACATTGATCCAGGCGCTGTCCACGGCAAAGTTGTCGGTTATGTCCGCCGAGATATTGACCGCATCGAAGCCGACTTCAAAGTCCTGCGGGACGACACTGATGTTTTCAATTGAAGGGGGCAAGTCCGTTACGTTGAGCGTCAAAGTCACTTCCCTCTTTTGAGGCATGGCCGGGTTGTTGTTCTGGTCCTTGGGCTCGATGCTCAGGACTACGTCATACAGGCCTTGGTCGTAATCTGGAGGAATTATGTATGAAACGACTGATTCCTGGGTGGTCATTTTATGCAACAGGTAGCTTTGTTCCCCCGGCACAATATCCACGAGATTCTGCCCCAGGCCGTTGGGGTAGACTCTCACTGTAATATACACATTGCCGATATTTTTCACAGTGATGTTTCCGATTGTTCCGTTGGTGTTCAGCATAGCCAGTATAGTGCCGAAGCTGCCGGGTGATGAAGTCCAGCTGCTGTTCCAGGGCACAGTCACATTGAGTATCGCATCATCGTAGCCACCGTTTGAGCTGTTGGCCCTTATGGTGGTCCAGTAGATTCCGGGAGCCTGCCCTGCAGGCACTTCAAGCCGGACACTCACAGTGTAGTTTTCCCCTGAAGGCAGGGAGCCTTGGCCGGGCGGAATCAGCGTAAGTTCGCATTCCGGACAGTAATTGTCATATCCTGCTTGTTTTATGAACATGTTGCCGGAAGTTATTATCGGGTATGTTTCAATATCGTAGACGGGGACATTGCCGCCCGAAATGACTGTCAGATTGCCGATGGTGGTCTTTTGCTGGTGCGGAGCCTGGCCTTGAAGCTCATCCTCCTCAATGAGGATGAGGGGGGTTTCGGCAACTTCCACCCGTGAGATATCCGTGGTGTAATTGAGAGTCTTGTCCGGGTGCATCCATGTTGCATTTCCATTTATGTTTATGATTCCGGGCGGAGTCTTTGGGATTATTTCGACTTCGACTATGAATGCACAGGACGAGTTTGCAGGCACCACAGCACATGAGTGGTTGGTGGCGTTCAGCTTCATCCATCCCCCCGAGTCTTCAGTCAAAGTTATATTCACATCCCAGGCATTTGCAGGGCCTTTGTTGGTGTAGTTGACAGTCAGATTCATCAAATATGAATCATACTGTGTGACTCCTATTGCAACTTCATAGTCGGGCGTCATCTCCAAGGTGGCAACTGTTTTGCCCCAGACATAAAATGAGCCTGCATCTTCCGAATTGAGGTTGTTTTCAGGCGGGAGGTCCTGCGCATAAATTGTTACATTGTACAAACCTCCAATCGGAGCGACATAAGTGGTGTTGTACCAGAAGGAGTTGACCCTGTACTTGAGGTAGCCTAAATAGGTTTCATTGGCGCCGTTCCCGTTTCCATCAGTCATGTCTACTGTGACATTGTATACTCCCGGGACTGTGAATGTGTAGTTGTTGACCAATTCAATTTCGGTTGCACTTGCATTGGCCACCGATACATTGCTGAAGACAAGCTGGTCGTTGATTGAAATATTGAAATAAATCCACTTGCTGGCATTGGTGTTGTTGATGGTGGCATTGAAGTATTCCATTTCGCCATACTCCTGCGAAACATCAACTGTTTCATTGAAGCCGTAATTGCCGTTGCTGGCATTCTCGACGAGATTGTTGAATATGATTGGAGAATGAACAGTCATGGTCTTGGTGTAGTAGCTCCCGTTGGGTATGGCAATCGAAGCCCAGACAGTATTCACACCCACATTGTCAGTGACTATGGCGGAGATGCTGACATTATCCAGATTAGCTTCGATTTCCGATGTTGGATCGACGCTTATATTGAGAATTTCCGGTGGCAGGTTGTCTTTCACATTGAATTCCACCTCAACTTCCGCAGTAGAAGCAGTATACAGCATAGTCTCATTGTCGGTGATGTTGCACTTGAAGAAGAGGGCGCCTTTCTTGTCCGGCGTGTATAAGTCAGTTACACGCCCCTGTGGGTTGGTGAACTCGCCACTCATGAGCTGGTACGAATCGGTCCCATAGCGGTACCATTTTTCAACATAATAATCTGGAATGCTTTCCAAAGTTATGCCGTCGTAGACTCTGCATGTAAAGTTGTAATCTTCATAAATTGTCAAATCATAGGGCGGAAGCTGGTCGGGGGGTTCAATCCACTGCACATTGCTGAGTCCTGTTATCTTGATGATGGTGCTGTCGTGGCCCCTGTCATAGCACTCCACTCCTGAATACCTGTTGCACATGGCGAAAGTCTCCGCCGATATGTTCTTCCACCCTGTCTGCTGGTCTTTGAGGTCCTTGGTGGTGGACTTGCCTTCCGCAATGAAACCGCTTTCGTTATACCAATAGACTGTGACCTGCATTGAAGTGTTCGCATTTTCATCCCACACATCTGCAATCAAATCAGCGGTGTCTCCTTTGGTGAAATTGGTGCCGTTTACAGGCGACGTTATATTCAGGTAAAGGACGCCGATTACTTTTAGGAGCGTGGTGTTTGTGGCTGAAGGTTCAGTCCCGTTCTTGGTGGCGTTGATGTATATGGTGTAATAATCAGGGACCCATGTGTCGCCCGGATCGTACGTTATATGGCATTGGCCTGCAACATCCGTAGTGCAATTGCCTATCAGTCCAAAGCTTTCATTGAAGAACCACGCTGTCGCGTTTTCGGCGGCGCCGATTTCTGCTTCCAGGATTGTAACTGTTACGTTGGTTTCATACGGACTGAAGCTGTTGTTTCTGTAAACCGTTCCCGGGTTCAAATTAATATTTTCTATTTTGAGCGGTCTTTGGATTTTTATTAAGGAGTATGCCAAATATGTCGTGGCGTTGTAGTACATTGAAGTGCTGTTTTCAATAGTGCAGCTTATGTTATACCAGCCGGGCAGTTCGTCTGTAGTCTCCCAGGACCAAGTTGCAATTCCGCTTATCTCAGTGGAGCCAGTATACTGATAGGTGCCGTTCTTGTAGAATTTGACAGGATATGACGGCAGAGGGCTTCTGGTATTGGCATCCTTTACTGTGCACTTGACGGCCACTGAAATTCCTGCCATATAACTCGAGCCGCTCGAAGGCTGGATATTCGAAATCCTGCTCCATCCATACACATAGACGTCAGTGCTGTTGGTGCCTTCATCAAAGTGACCGCGTGTTGCATTGGTGTTTATGGTCCGCGGGCCGATTGGGAAATTGCTTGGAATAAACCAGGAAGTGTTGTAGCCTGTGGCAACGTGGTTCCAGTTTTCATCGTACCAGTCCACAGTCGTGTCATTCGCCCATTCACTGCATTCATCCTTGACAGTCGTGTTGAGGAAGGTGCTGGCGTTCCTGTTGATAATCTGGTTCTCTGCAGGATAGAAAGGATACAAATAAAGTTGGCCTATTACATCCAGGCCCGCCGTGCTGGAGTTGACTTGTTTGTAGCAGGAATCCATGGCAGCTCCCTTCCACAGCTGGTCGCCTGCGAGTGAACCGCAGTCCGGATCGTAGCTGACATTTCCATACCCGTTGCTGGTGTTGAATGCAAGCTTGATGGTGTAATTGGTGTAATTCTCGGTCACCCAGACCAAGCCCGATGTCTGGTTGGGGTACACTCCCAGGTCCGTATCATAAATTAAAACTTCAAGGGTGGCATTTTCATAACCCATCCGGCGGACTTCAGTGTCGCTTCCACCCGTCGTGGAAACTGTGACATCATCTTCCTCAAGTGTTATTGGAAGCGGGGTAGTTTCAGCACTGTAGTTGAAGGGGTCGACTGCCCTGAATTTCCAGAATTCATAGCCGTTCGCCAGGTAGCTCATCTTGTCGCAGGTGAATCTTTCCTCAAAGTTCACCCCCAGCTCCACGCCAATTACGCTCCTTGAATCTACAAGCTCCCAGCTGGAATTGTCCTTGCTGGCCCAGAGTGTCAGATTGTTGGCATGGTAGTCCGGGTCGCTGAAGATGACACCGAAGGTGTATTTTTCACCCCAGCCTCCAAAGTCATGGTCCACTCCGGCACCCTCCAGTTGAGGCGGCTCGCCAAGGAAGAAGGCATAGGATTTTGTGGTTGTGTTGTCTGCATAGTTGGTCTTGCTGACATCCTCGTCTATGTCATACCAGCCCTTCGCCCTCGACCCGCTGTCCCAGGTGCAGTTGTACCATCCTCCCCCTTCGGTCCAGTTGTAATTGTTGTACTTGCTGCAGGTATACTTGTCGCTTCCACTGACGCTGTTCAGTGTGAAAACATTGGTTACATTTTCAACAGGGGTGCAGTCGTCATTCACATATCCCGCAATCAAAATTTTATCGCCCAGTATGTAGCCTTCGCCTTGGGGTTTGATTATCTTGGGGAGCAGCTCTGACATTATTTTGAGTGAATAGTTCTGTGAGTAAGTTTCTTTATAGCAGGTGCTGTTGGCCCAAACTTGCCACCACTGCCATCCCAGATTGTAATCGCACTTTTGGTTGGTGGGGGGCAGCTCCTGCATGAAATTGTAATTGATATAACCGCTGGTGTTGGTGCTTTCTGCTTTCCCATCATCCCAGCTGGATTGGTTTGTGGTCACCCACACTTTTGCATCCACACCACCCGGAAGCGGAACGTTGCGATCCAAATCTATTGATTCCACGCTGAGCAGCAAAAGTCCCGAGCCGTTCCTCCAGACCATCTCCCCATCCCCTTTATACAGGTTGAAGCCGATGTCGTCCCTTTCGACCTCAAAGGTGTTGTTCTCTTTTTTGGTCAGTCCTCTTTGGTCTGCAATGTCGAATCGGAAAGTGCCGTTGCCCAGATTGTTCGGGCAGTCAAAGAAGTTTGAGGTCGTTGTGTTCAATGTCACAGTCTTGTTTATCAATGGTGCATCCAGTGCAACTTCATTTTCTTTGAAGAAGAACTGGCTTCCTCCAGGCTTGTCTATCCAAAGCTGCAGGGTTGCATTGTCCAGATCTTCGTCAGTGATGGTGACGTTGAAGTAGAAGGTCTCGCCCCAGCCACCGGGGCAGTTCAGGCAGACCAGATTCTTCATGACCGGGCGGGTCTGCAGGAACATGATGTTGCTTTCTATGTTGGTCAGATTGGCGTGGTAGTAGGGGGGCAGAGATGCATTGATGCCTATGTCATACCAGCGGGCCTTCATGGCGGAAGTGTTCATGTTGCACCTGTAAATCCCCGACCCGATATCGGAAACTGTGCAGTTGTATGTGTTGCCGTATTCACTCAGCCAGGTGACATTGATATCCGCAGACGGCAAATCAACAGAGCAGTCGTCCCATACGTGTATGTCCGCCATTATGTCCTCTTCGCCCCGGGTGAGGTTCCGCGGGGGCGCATATGGATTGCTGTCCTGGTAGATATACTGCAGATGGCTCAGCAGGTCGCCCATCACTGTGAGCTGGTAGGTCGCAGAGAGATTCACATCAACATAGCAGGCATCAGTTATGCCCGCCTTCCATTTTTGCACCATTGGGTCGTATCTCGGGTCGCATCCGGGGTCAAAATCATAATGCACGAACCCGCTCGCATTCGTGCTCTGGGCAGGCTGCAGGACATAGCTGGAGCCGTCATTGGTTATCCAGAAAGATGCACTTCCGTCAGTCACTGAAATATTGTTTCTGTCATCGTCGTGGACTTCAAATATCAAAGCAGTGGTGTCGATTCCATCCCTATCCACTGAAGTGGCATTTCCTAAAATATAATAAACTGAAACGTCATCTTCTGTGATGTTGGGTCCATATTGGTCCGATGTGTTGAACCTGTTGGTGCCGTCGAATATTTCAAACCGGTAATAATTATCGGTACCAATATCCGAACAGTCGAAATCCGTTACATTTATTTTTGCAATTCCATAACCCCAATAAATTACAGTTTCATTTTTGTATTCCCATGTCACTTTGTTGTTGGTGGTGATGAATAGGCGGACTGTGACATTGTCCATCTGCGCATCGCTTATGTTGACTTCATATGTGAAGGGCCTGCCCCAGCCTTCGACAGCAGGAGACACGCTGAGATTTTCAGTGGTTGGAGGTGTGTTGTTCAAGTAGATGTAATTGTTCCAGATACTGTAATTGGAATAGTAATATGGGTAGCTGCTGTCAACAAATACATCCCACCATTCACCTACGTGGAAGTTGGTATCCCAGCTGTAATTGTAAGCTCCCGTCCCCAAATCGTTGAGCTCGAGTTCACTGTAGTTTTCCCAGACTCCTGCATAGTCCCTGAATCCGAAGTTGACAGTGGCATTTTTCAAGGCACCCCAATTGGAGTTGCATTCATCAGTTATATTGAATGTGAAGTTGGCCAGATTCCCCACCACCACTTTTGTGCCGTTCGGCGGGAATTCAATGTAGTTTTTGAGCTGGCCTTTTATTTCAAGTTTGCTCTTGTCACTGTTCACTCCGCCTGTTGAAAAATTATAGTCTTTATAGCAGGTGTCATTATACGGCCCTCCCCTCCAGAGATGCATGCTTGCATTGTATTCACAGCCAGGGTCCAGAGTGAATGAAGCAACGGACGATGCATTTGTGTAGTTCAATATGGGCGCGGACCATAAACCGTTTACATCCTGGATGTCTGTGGTCACGAATACAGCAGCATTCACTCCTTGTCCTACAAAAGCATGGTTTCTGTCCAAGTCGCTTATTGTAATTCTGAAAGTTGTATTGTCATTGCCCTCTCTCTGGACAACAGTATTGGTTGGATACCAAACTTGAATATATGTATCATCTTTGTCCAAAGTAAACGGCTGGTCGGCAATTGTGCGGTTGAAACTCCATGGGTCGCTGATGTTCACTTTCCAGTCACTGGTTTCTCCGTCAGGCGTTATGTCATCACATTGGAAATATCTTGATTCAAATGAAATTACCGTGCCTCCCGATGCTGAGAACTGCTTGTATTGTGTATCCACCAGCTCCCAGCTGCTTGAAGCGTCCTTCCTTTTCCAGAGCATCAGGGTATTGTTGTCGTAGTCCTCATCCCTGTAGTAAATTTGGAAAGTCTTCAGCTCCCCCCATCCGCCGTCTCCTGAAGTCTCGTAAACAGGATTCCAAAGCTCAGGTCTGCTTTGTATTCTAAAGGCGTAGGTTTTGTTGACTTCGACAGGCAAAAAGTATGAGGAGTAGTAGCCGTCGAAATGGCTTTGCACCGTTATGTTGTAATTGCCATACTTGGCGTTGTCCCCCCCGTCTGGATCCCAAGTATATGTGTATGTCCCGTTGTTGTGGTCTGTGATTTCGGCAGAATATTTGATGTATGTGTCGAGGTTGTTGCGCAAATACAGCTGTGGAGTAGTCCCCGGCTTTCCATAGTCGCAGTCGTCGTATGTCCAGAAGCTTACAGGAACATTGTCTTCATATTTTTCATAATATTCTCCATCCGGAGAGTCTATTGAAATATTGATCCAGCTCCTTATTGATACATTGAATTGCGTGGAGTTGATTTTCTTATAGCATGTGGAGCCGGGCATGTCTGTGGTTTCGTACATCCATTTCTGCAGGCCGACATCGTAGCTGCAGTTGGGGTCGAAGTTGTATGTGAAGTATGAATTCGGCAGGCCGCTCAGGTCGAAGGTGCCGAGGTATGTGAAATTGCCGTGGTCTTTTGTAATCCACAGGCGAGCTTTGGCTTCATTCACCGACATGTTTATCTGGTCGTCTATGTCATAAAGATAGGCTTTCAGGTCGGTATTGTCTGTGTTGTTCCTCCAAAGCCAGACATTGTTGCCGTTCTGGACTCCAATATATACGTCATCTTCTTCTATAGTAAAGTTATGGGGCAGAGTCTTGGTGCTGTAAACTTTGCTTTCTGATTCATACCCTGCGGGCTGTGCTGTTGAATCGTTGGCCACTATCCTGAATTGATAGTCTTCCATGTCATCGCATTGGAAATTGTTTTTGGCCAGCCAGACCAAACTGTGGTTGCACGGGCTGCAGTCGGCGTAATTGACACCGGAAGTGCCGGAACTGCTTGAGGTTATGAGCAGTTTTTCCCATGCGTCCCAGCCCGCCCCATTCCATTTGCGGTAGAACAAATACAGCCTCACGCTGTCTTGGTCTTCGTCGGTCACATAGACGGAGTAATTGAAGGTCTCCGAGTACCCCCCGACATTGCCGGTATCGCCGTCTTCACTGCTGGTGTTGACTGTTTCGTTCTCCAAGACGGGTGCGGTCTCTACGAAGAAGGCTCCCGCCCCGTTGCCCGACATTGGAGCAGTCTTCCAGGTGTAGTTATAGTCAAACCACGGCTGTTTTTCTGCTTCCAGATAAATGTCATACCATCCGGATTTCATATCAGTGGTGTTCCTTTCGCAACTGTAGTTTCCAAGCCCGATATCCGAGACAGGATAGCAGCTGTAGTTGGCAGGGCCTGCAAATGTCAAATTTGCTGAAGCGCCTTCGATAAGCTTCCCGCACTCATCTTCGATGCTCATATTCACCGTGACGTTGGTGCTCCTCAAGAACACAGTTCTGTCGTCAAGGGACGCATTCTTGGTGGCATCAATTGAAGGGA